>NC_016941.1:2455808-2762785 GCF_000236925.1 Staphylococcus argenteus
AAATACCATTTTCAAAATTGATAGCTTGAATAGATGTTTCTACTGCGTCATCAAGATGGATAAATGATGTTACACCATCTGATAATGTTACTTGTCCATCTATAAATTGATTATAAATCATACCATCTTTACCGTACCAAGTTCCTGGTCCATATAACCAACCAAAGCGCAAGACAACATATTCATCCATACGTGCTGTTTCTTCTTCAAGACCCACGACACCATCAACTGTTACTTTTCTATCTCCAGTTGAATTAAAATCAAGTGGTGTTTCTTCAGTTGCTAAACCTTCGCCAGGTTCATACATAAAGGCAATACTTTGTGCAATGACTTTTTTCACGTCATGCTTTTTAGCTACATCAATTAAGTTTTTAGAGCCTTCAATACGTACTTTAGTATTTGCTGCCATATCGACATTTTTCAAATCAGTAATTTGATTGATAATTATCTCTGGTTTAAAGTCAGCTACTGCTTGTTCAATTGTATCAGCTTTTAAAATATCACCAATATATGCTTTTACACCAACTGCTTCTAACTTGCGTTGACCATTCTCAGAAGTAGTAAAACCAGTAACCTCATGCCCTTCTTCTTTTAGTCTTTGAACTAATTTAATACCTATTAAGCCTGTTGCACCAGTCACAAAAATTTTACTCATTATAAACACCTTTTCTCTATTTTGTCTTATAATTACTTGCTTGATGAGTGTACAAAATTCATGCCAGACTTCCAAATAATTTGCCTCAAATTTGTTAACAGTATCATTATAAAAACTGTCTTGACAATGCTATTAGAGGCCGGGACATAAATATACGTGAAATCTAGATTAAGCCGAAGATAAATAAAAAAACAGCAGTAAGATAATTTCAATTGGAAAGTACCTTACTGCTGTCCTCTATTTACTACATTTCACTTTTAATAATGACCTTGATTTTCACATTGTCGTCATTAATTCGCAGCCACACCTAAAAGCATCAATTAATCTTGTGCTTGTCGCTGACTTTCTTTAGCATGTATTAAATCCGTAATAAATCTATTCACAGGTGCTTCTATATGACGTTGCTTTCCTAGGGTTGCAACAGCACCATTGATATAATCAATTTCGGTTTTTCTGTTATTAACAATCAAATCTTGGTACATGGAAGGATAGTGTGCACCTACTTTATCATTTAAGCCGATTAAATATTCAAATACTTCATCAACATTTAAATGAACGTCATCTATGGTTGCAACATGTACTATTTCCTGTGTCAATTTATAAATTAAACACTTTGCATAACTACTTTCATTTAATGCTGCCATATTACATTCCAATACGGTGCTTAAGGCATTTGCTGTACCATTAACGCAAATCTTCTTCCAAATTGATTGATGTAAATCTTGACTAATAACGCCATTTAATCCTGCATTGTTAAGAATTTCAGCAACTTTTACAACGTTTTCTTTACCCTCGCCAACTAACGCACCTATTTCAACCGGCCCGCTACCAAGCAAGTGACTATGTCCTGGACTTTCAAGACCTGCAGTCCATGTTGTGACACCTCTAACAATTTGTGATTCAGCAACATATTGCGAAATAATTTCTTCATGTTTCAAACCATTCATTGTACATACGACGATTGTGTCATCATTAATATGTGATTTCATGGCATCCATCACTGATTTTAATTGCATAGATTTTGGAAACAGAAAAACAATATCATAAATACTATCTTGTGGTTGTTCATTTAAATGATACATTGGGATATTTAATACAAATTTTTCGCCATTAATCGTTATATTTAACCCATGCACTTTTACCGCTTCAACATGAGAAGTATATCCATCAATAAGTGTTACATCATATCCTGTTTGAAATAATTTGGCACCAAAGCCACTACCTAATGCACCCGATCCAGCAATTGCAATTTTCATACTGTAAACCCCTCTTCATCGTTGTCGTTCATTTTTAAAATACTACTTTCGTATATAAGCGTCAATTCGAAAATTATTTACAAACAACTATAATAAGATATCCTTATTATCAATAAAATTACACCTAATACTGAACATTGTCGTCCAATATTAGGTGTGGATTCATAAACACTTCAAATTTTGCTACAAAATCAAATCGAGTAAAGTTCCTTATACCATTTATATCTTCAATATTTTAATTATAAGTTAGTTTGATTTTTGGGAACTAAAAATAGAATAACTAAGAATGCAATGACCGCTAATATGACATTAAACAACATGCCAGAAAAACCGCCCAAATGTAAATTTAAATTTGATGCTAAAACTGTATAAATCGTACCAGATACTGCTACACCAAATGCATTTCCTAATGATGAAGCCATTTTATAAACACCTGAAGCTACACCTGATTTGTCATCTGGTGCACTCGCAACTGCAGTGTCTGTAGAAGGTGTAGCATACAATCCTAAGCCCGTACCAAACAGTAAGTAGCCGAGAATGCTAGACACGATATACCACATTTCAGGTAAAAATGTTAATGACAATAAGATAAGCCCAATTACTGTAAATCCACTACCTAATAATAGTGGACGCTTCGGACCAAACTGAGTTAAAATCTTTTCACCTACACGGATCATTAACAATACTGCAATTAAATATGTCAACGAGATATATCCTGTTTGAGATGAATTAAATCCTAATTGTTGCTGATAATAAGTATTAATGACGATTAATGCACCACCAGCAACACCATTTAATAGAAAGTTAGATATTGTCGCCCCACTGTATCCTCTATTTTTAAAAATAGAAAAATCAACAAGCGGATATTTAATTTTATTTTCATAGTAAACAAAACCGATTAATGACAAGATAAAAATAACAATTAAACTTAGTATCATTGGTGAAACTAAACCGAAATGAGATGTCTGCGTAATAATCACGTTAAGACTTAACATTGTCACCACTAAAATAATTAAACCGATAACATCAAACTTTTTCGTTTCACCTTTCAAACTTTTTACCGGTTCAGCTTTAGTTTCAGGTGCATGTTTAATTAAGTACATAGACAATAATGTTAAGAGTATCGATACAACAAATATCGAACGCCATCCAATATATGTAGCCATTAATCCACCAAACAACGTACAAATACCACTACCGCCCCAAGAACCAATTGACCAGTAACTTAAGGCACGTTGTCTGCGTGTTCCAATATAATACTCATTTATAATGGCAAGTGTCGCAGGCATAATGCATGCTGCAGACAAACCTTGAATTATTCTACCTATAATCAAAAATGCAGGTAACGGCGTTATTATAATAAGCAATGAACCGATAACATTTAAAATAAGGCCCACATATGTAATTTTAACGCGTCCCATCTTATCAGCTACATCACCAGCACCTACGATAAATAGTCCAGCGAAAAGCGCTGATAAACTAACTGCAATATTTATCGTACCAACGTCACTACTGTATGTCGTTTGCAAAGGGACAACAAGATTGACAAGTGACTGTGCGAATAGCCAAAAGGTAATGACACCTAAGACAATACCTAATAACAAACGATTGTCACCTCTAAATTGTTTCGAAGTGTCCATGAAATAGAAAAGCCTCCTAAGTTATAAAAAACAAATTTTTAATATGATATATTAAGAAACAATATCATAAATTTGCAGATAATTATAAATAAAACATTTCAATTTTTAGCATTTTTACAATATTAGAGTTTATTTATACAAAATATTTCAGGATAATTATTGCTATTTTAGTGTAAACGCATACATTTTTACGAAGAAAAAAACATACTAATTTCTAAAGAAAAAGTATTGCTTTATTGTTGTAACCCCAACTTGCATTGTCTGTTGAATTTCTTGTTGAAATTCTCTGTGTTGGGGCCCCGTCCCCCAACTTTCATTGTCTGTAGAATTTCTTGTTGAAATTCTCTATGTCGGGGCCCCGTCCCCCAACTTGCATTGTCTGTTGAATTTCTTGTTGAAATTCTCTACGTCGGGGCCCCGTCCCCAACTTTCACATTAATGACAGCTGACTTTCCGTCACCTTCTGTGTTGGGGCCCCAGTATTGAAAAAAAGCTTGTTCCAAGCGCATTTTCATTCAGTCAACTACTACCAATATAACATTGTAGAGCCTAGAACATTGATTTGTGTTCCAGACTCTATTAACGCTTTTATAATATTTAATTTTATTCCAAACCTACCGCACACATTACATGTTTATTCCTTGTGGTCGATGCTTTGATTGCGACTTTTTATGACGTGTCGTGGGATCTAAACGTCTTTCTAATATTCTTAATAGGACATCAATGACGATTGCAATAATTGCAATTGGGATTGCTCCTGCTAGTATAAATGTTGTGCCGTCAGTCGCATTTGTACCTCTTATCACAATATCACCAAGAGTTGGTGCACCGATAAATGACCCTACAGCAACAACACCTATAGCCACAACTAATGCAATTCTAATACCACCAATAATGACTGAAACCGATAATGGTAATTCAATCATTCGTAATACTTGGTTTCGTGTCATGCCCATGCCTTTACCAGCATCTTTAATATTCACATCAACACTAGCTATTCCTGTATAAGTATTTTTAATAATTGGCAATAAAGCATATAAAAATACTGTTAATACG
This sequence comes from Staphylococcus argenteus, assembly GCF_000236925.1. Lineage (NCBI taxonomy): Bacteria > Bacillati > Bacillota > Bacilli > Caryophanales > Staphylococcaceae > Staphylococcus > Staphylococcus argenteus. Next base: position 2,460,416 of record NC_016941.1, read on the forward strand.
ACTGTTTCTGCACCTAATCCCATAACTAGCATTAAAATAGCAAGCATTGCAATAACTGGTACTGTTTGAATAATATTTGCGATTGTAATTACAAATCCAGATAATTTAGTATATCTCGCAAGTAAGATACCTAATGGGATGCCGATTAACGATGCAAATAGCACACCATAGACCGACATTAATAAATGCTTGAAAAATAAATCCCAAAGATAGCCAAAATTCATGGCATAATAATGAAACAATTGCTGTAATAAATTTCCTTCCATCATTAATGACCACCTTTCTGATTTTCAAAGTAGTGATGCTTTTTCAGAAATTCTTCAGCAACTACTGCTGGTTCTTTACCTTTTCCATCCGCTTCATAATTCAATCGTTGCATCTCTGAAGTTGAAATTTTGCCATCTAATTTATTAATTATCTTTTTAAGTTCTGGATGCTGACGTAACAATTCATTTGTAGCAACCGCACTGGCAGCATATGGAGGAAAGAAATGTCTGTCATCTTTAAGTACTTTTAAACCATATGCAGCAATTCGACCATCAGTAGAATATCCTAATGCAACGTCTAAATTCCCTGAACTTAATGCATCATATACTAATCCGATTTGCATCGGTCTTACTGTACCAAAATCAAAACCATATTCTTTTTTAAACCCTTGGTAGCCATCTCCCTTACGATTCATCCAAGAACTATCCATGCCTAAACGTAAATCTTTACTATATTTTTCTAAATCTGAAACTTTCTCCAAATGATATTTTTTAGCAGTTTCTTTCGTTACCATAAAGGCATACGTATTCGCAAAACCATATGAATTGAAAAAAGTTTGATCAAATTTCTTTTGAAAACCTTGTTGTGTCACCATCATAGCTTTCTTAGGATCTTTGATTGGTTCTTCTTTTAAAACACCTGTTAAATCTGTGCCATTATATCTAACTCCCGAAATATTGGCATCTCCATTAATCAATGCATTATGCTGAATCGTACTTGATCCTAAATTATTAACTAACGTTGGCTTAATCTTGCCATTCGTATCATGTTCGATTAATAGTCGCAGCATATGTGAAATAATTTGAGATTCACTTGTCGACAATGCAGTTATTTTGACATCATTTTTCGTACTTTTACTACCTAGTCCCGGCAAACTACATCCAGATAAAACGGCGAGAGATAATACAAGCACGACTATCATACATTTTAGTTTCTTCATTATCTTTTCCTCCTAATTATCCAGATATCTTTAATCCTTTTGGGACTACCCATTTTTCAACTAGTGATAGTAATACATCGACGATTAATGCCAAAGCAGTTACTAGCACAGTTGCAGTTATAATCATCATTGGGTCATAAAGATTTAAACCATTAAATATAAAATCTCCTAAACCACCTGCACCAACATAGCTTGCTAACGTTGCCCAGCTAATAACATATACAGATGATAAGCGAATGCCACCAAGTATTAGTGGTAAAGCGAGCGGTAATTCAACATCTTTCATAAGTTGGAGTTGTGTCATACCCATACTTTTTCCAGCTTCTTTAATATTACTGTCGATATTTTGAACACCTAATACTGTATTATTTAAAATAGGTAATAATACATAAATGAAGAGTGCTACAATTGCTGGCGTTTTACCAACACCAAAAATCGGTATCATAATAGCAAGTACAGCTAATGTAGGTATTGTTTGTAATACGCCCGCCACAGTTAAAATAATATTGGCAGTTCGCTTCGTTTTTGATAATAAAATACCTAATGGAACTGCAACGATGATAGCAAGTAACAATGCCACCATAGAAATGTAGAAGTGCTCCAATGTTTTCGATATGAGTTGTCCACCATTTTCTTGAAGAAATGCTATCATGATTTATCCACTCCAATACCATGTGTATCAACATTCTCATTATGTGGTTCACTGGCTATAGTAGAATCATGCTCATTTCCATTAAGTTCGGTATGCGATGTAGCCTTAGCCTCACTGTCACCCCAAATCGTGTCATAAACAATATCTACGACATTGGCACGTGTAATAAGTCCGACTAACCGATTGTCTTGATCCACGACAGGGACATTTCTGACATTTCTTTTCAAAATCGTACGAACAGAATCTTGCAATTTCGAATCAATTTGAACGGTATAAATATTTTGTTGCATCATATCACGCAAAGCTTTGTGTCCTCTTATACCTTGGTTAATATCCTCAATATCTAAGAACCCCAGTAAATGGTTATCACTATCTACTACAAAAATAGTATCAACTCGCTTTTGTCTCATAATATGAACTGCATCATTAAGCGTTGCATCTGCTTGTATCGTGATTGGTTTAATCATAACGCCTTCTACAGTCTTATCATTTGGGCGGTCTTGAATCAGTCTATTTTGACCGATAAAATCACGCACAAAATCATTTGCGGGATGTCTTAAAATATTGTCTGGTGTATCAAATTGCACCACTTTACCTTCAGACATAATACAAATTTTGTCTGCTAATTTAATCGCTTCGTCCATATCATGTGTTACAAAGATAAACGTCTTGCCTAATTTTCGTTGTAATGTTTTCACTAAATCTTGTAACGTATCTCTCGTAATAGGATCCAATGCACCAAAAGGTTCATCCATTAAAATAATATCTTGTTCGGCAGCAAGTGCTCTCACGACACCGATACGCTGTTGTTGTCCGCCAGATAATTCTGCAGGATATCGATCTAAATATGATTCAGGTAAATCTACAAGCTTAATTAGCGCTTTTGCACGTTCATCTTTTTTCTCTTTTGACCATTTAAGTAACTTCGGCACAAGTACTATATTTTCTCTTATAGTCATATGTGGCATTAACCCGATTTGTTGAATAACATAACCGATACTTCGACGCAATTCGACAGGGTTCATACTTCGAACATCTTTACCATCAATTTCAATTTGCCCTTCTGTCGCTTCAATCATGCGATTAATCATTCTCAACGCGGTTGTCTTTCCACTCCCACTCGTTCCTATAAATGCAATAAATTCCCCTGATTGAATATCTAAAGAGATGTCATCTACAGCCTTTTTATTGCCCGAATAAATTTTCGTTAAATGTTTAATACTTAACATAATCATTTCTCCTTCCTCATAACAAAATATGACGAATGATACGCATAAAATAAAAAGACCATTATAGTAATTGTTAAACAAATAGAGTCATAAGTTAAACAAGTACACATCATGGTCTTGATTATGTAGAATTGTATATTTATCATCTGTAATGTGAATCATCAAAAAGTAAGCAGCGCTATGTATGTTGAATTACTACCGATTACTTTGTTTTCACATTCGTATATTCGACATTTAAAACTAACATACTCTATATGATGTTATTAAACAGCATTATTTTATAATTAGCAACTAAATTGATAACTCACATTTTTCAAAAACGAATTTATTAATGCGCAATTCGTTGGTTTAAAACAAAAAAGTGTCAGAAATGTGAAAAAATATTATAAATGTCATTATTTTGTAAAAATCATATACATTGCCCATCGCCTTCGTTTATACAAAAAGTATCATCGAATCTACTCGATACCATGACTATATTAGGTATTTCGAATTATAAAGAAATACCTAATAAATAAAAAACAACCAATGGCATTAGTCACTGATTGTTCATATCATGTATTGAGAATATCATTTTTTCAAATTACTTATCGTGCATTCCTTTACCTTCTAGTATTTGGTTAATATATTTTTCAACACGCTTTTGTCTTGTTTCACTGCGTTTAGCTTGTTCAATATGATAAATGTATTGATGCTGTCTGCCTGGCGTTAATTTATAAAATGACGACTCTAATTGTGGCATTTCTTCAAATTTATCTTCAAGTTCTTTTGGAATGACATAATCCTCAGTTTTCTTCATTTCAACCTTTTTACCAGCTTTTTCAACTTTAATAGCTTCTGCTAAATAGTATTTAATTTCTTCAGTACGCGCTTGAATCTCTTCTAGATTTTCAAATCTTAACTGGCGTGCTGCCTGTACTTTTTCAGTCTGTTGAATGAGTGTATGATACTTATCTTCTAAAATAGCACCTTTATGGAATAATAGTGCAACATAATTTTTAAAACCATGAATGAGCACAACATTTTTATTCTTTATAGTGTAACAAGGATGCATCCATTTATACGCTTCCTCTAATTCTGTTTCATTAAAGATTAAATCTCTCAAATATCGATATTCTTGTTGCCATTGACTTTCTTTATTTAAAAATGCTTCTACTTGTTCATTCGGTTGTTTATCTATCATAATTATCACTTCCAGTCTGTTTATCAATATACATTATATTATATATCCAAAATTTCAAAAAAACTAATTTAGTTATCGTTTTTGCACTTTTACAAAAAATAAATTTGACTATTATTGTAATAGGCGTATAATTGTCGCATATTATTTTTTTGTATTTTTCGCAATAACGAAGGAGTATTTATGAATAAAGACAAGCAATCGCACGACGACAAAATTAATTTATCCCAACTAGTGTTATTAGGATTGGGGTCATTAATTGGATCTGGCTGGTTATTCGGTGCCTGGGAAGCATCTTCAATAGCTGGACCAGCCGCAATCATTTCATGGGTTATTGGTTTTCTAGTTATCGGAACCATTGCCTATAACTACATTGAAATTGGAACAATGTTCCCACAATCTGGCGGCATGAGTAACTATGCACAGTATACACACGGCTCACTTTTAGGCTTTATTGCAGCGTGGGCGAATTGGGTATCACTTGTTACAATTATACCAATCGAGGCTGTTTCAGCAGTTCAATATATGAGTTCATGGCCTTGGCATTGGGCAAAACCAATGGCAAATTTGATGGAAAATGGCTCTATAAGCACATACGGTTTACTAGCTGTGTATCTCATCATTGTTATCTTTTCATTATTAAATTATTGGTCAGTTAAACTTCTAACATCATTTACAAGTCTAATATCCGTGTTTAAGCTAGGTGTTCCTGCGTTAACAATTATCATGCTAATGCTATCTGGTTTTGATACGTCTAACTATGGTCATTCAGCAAGTACCTTTATGCCTTATGGTAGTGCACCAATATTTGCTGCAACAACAGCATCAGGGATTATTTTTTCATTCAATTCATTCCAGACAATTATTAATATGGGTTCAGAAATTAAAAATCCTGAAAAGAATATCGCGCGCGGTATCGCTATTTCACTGTCAATCAGTGCAGTGTTGTACATTATTCTGCAAAGTACATTTATTACCTCTATGCCTCAATCAATGTTACAACATAGTGGCTGGAGCGGTATCAATTTCAATTCGCCATTTGCTGATTTAGCTATCTTATTAGGCATTAATTGGTTAGCAATTTTACTTTATATTGAAGCAGTTGTTTCACCTTTTGGAACTGGAGTATCATTTGTTGCAGTTACAGGACGTGTTTTACGCGCAATGGAGAAAAATGGGCATATCCCTAAATTTCTTGGAAAAATGAATGAAAAGTATCATATTCCTCGTGTAGCAATCATTTTTAATGCCATTATTAGCATGGTTATGGTTACATTATTTAGAGATTGGGGTACGCTAGCAGCAGTTATTTCTACTGCCACTTTAGTTGCCTATTTAACTGGACCAACGACAGTGATTGCTTTACGTAAAATGGGGCCAACAATGACACGTCCATTCAGAGCAAAAATATTAAAAGTCATGGCGCCATTATCTTTTGTATTAGCATCTTTAGCTATATACTGGGCAATGTGGCCAACGACAGCAGAAGTTATTTTAATCATTATACTCGGTTTACCAATCTACTTCTTCTATGAATATCGAATGAATTGGCGTAATACGAAGAAGCAAATTGGCGGTAGTTTATGGATTATTGTATATCTTATCGTTCTTTCATTACTGTCATTTATAGGTAGTAAAGAATTTAAAGGATTGAACTTTATTCACTATCCATTTGACTTTATCGTTATTATTATTGTGGCACTTATCTTCTATTACATCGGCACAACGAGTTCATTTGAAAGCGTCTATTTCCGTCGAGCAAAACGTATCAATACGAAGATGACCGAAACATTGGATAAAGAAACCAAGTCATCTCATTAAAAATTTTAAAATGCAGTTCCAAATATGATCTCAAAGCACACACATTAACCAACCACAGATTTTAACAATCTTGGTTGGTTTTTTATTTTGAAAATGGGTTATAAATAAATAACATAACAAGACGAAGTTGATTGAAAATAAGCTCATATGATATTGTCACTAACCATCATGTCTAAATTTCATATGGAATGATTTAATAAGACACACCAAGCTCGCCTGATTCAGTCACAAAATTGTCTTGTTAGAGTTGTCACCTATCACTTCTTGACCATGGTATGATTAAACTGGGGATGATAAAGGAGGTTAATAAATATGAAGATAAGTACTGCAGGTGGTCAAATTTATGGTATTACACAAGATAACCTAGATATTTTCTTAGGCATTCCATATGCTGAACCACCAATTAATAACCATCGTTTTAAACATTCTACGTTAAAAACACAGTGGAACGAGCCAATTGATGCTACAACTATTAAGCCTATCCCACCTCAACCCGAAAATAAATTAGAAGATTTTTTCTCCTCTCAAACAACAAACTTTACTGAAAATGAAGATTGTCTATATCTTAATATTTGGAAGCAACATAATGACAAAACTAATAAGCCAGTCATCATTTATTTTTATGGCGGAAGTTTTGAAAATGGTCATGGTTCTGCTGAACTCTATCGACCAACGCATTTAGTAAAAAATAATGATGTTATCGTTATCACATGCAATTATCGTTTAGGCGCATTAGGATATTTAGACTGGTCATATTTTAATAAAGATTTTCATTCCAATAATGGACTTTCAGATCAAATAAATGTTATAAAATGGGTGCATCTATTTATTGAATGCTTTGGTGGAAACCCTAATAATGTTACTTTGATGGGTCAGTCTGCGGGCAGTATGAGTATTTTAACTTTAATGAAACTACCTGAAATCGAACCTTATTTCCATAAAGTTATTCTACTAAGTGGTGCATTACGTCTAGACACTTTAGAAAATGCGCGCAACAAAGCTATGCATTTTCAAAAAATGATGGCCGATTATTTAGATACGGATGACGTAACAACGCTAACTACAGATGATATTTTGATGCTAATGTCTAAATTCAAGCAATCTCGCGGACTTTCTAAAGGCCTTGATTTAATATATGCACCTATCAAAACAGATAATATGAAACATCATTTCCCAACATCTAAACCTATATTGGCATGTTATACAAAAGATGAAGGTGATATTTATATCACAAGTGAACAGAAGAAATTATCGCCACAACGATTCATCGATATCATGGAATTGAATGATATTCCATTAAAATATGAAGACGTTCAGTCAGCAAGACAACAGTCTGAAGCAATCACTCACTGTTATTTCAAACAACCAATTGAGCAGTTATTGCAACAACTCAATATTCAAGATCCAAACGCACAATTATGGTTTGCAGAATTTGCATGGCATGATACTTCAAGCGAACATTATCGTAGCGCTTATCATATTCTTGATATGATATTTTGGTTCGGTAACTTACAAATTTTATCAGCACATCAGTATCCAATCACTAATCATCTTAAATTTTTAAGTCGACAAATGCAAAATGATTTAGCTAATTTTGCTAAAACAGGTAAAATGCCTTGGCCAAAATATCATAATGAACGTCGATACTTCCGCACATATCAATAATATTGTATCGCACCTTAAAAAGCACGACTGAATCGATATCAGACGTGCTTTTCATTAGGCTTTACTATGATGATTTATATGTTTTGGCATAATGGTTATTTTTTAATGTGAAAACAACAATTAAACCTAATGCGCCAATAATCGCACTTGTAAACGTGATAGCTTGAACCGAAACGTGGGCCATAACTAAGCCGCCAATAATACCGCCAACACCTATACCGGCGTTTAAGCTCGACATGTTCCAACTCATAACTTGGCTTGTATCACCTTCAACATGTTGAATAACGCCACTTTGAACAGCTGGATTAGTACTCCATTGCATAATATTCCAAATAAACAGTCCTACTAACAATAAACCCGTTCCTGGAAGAATAACATTCATCACTAACATCATGACGATAAAAATAGAAACAGAAATCATCAACCAACGTTTACTTGTAATTTTATCTGAGAATATACCGCCTAACGATGTACCAATGACACCTGCGATTCCATTTACAAGAAGTGCTAAAGACACAAATGACATATCATGTCCATTAGATAAAATAAGAGGATTAATAAAGACAAATGTCACTGAATTAGCAATCAAGACTAAGAACGTAATGATTAAATATTTTGCTACTTCTGCAGGTCTTAATATTTTTGAAGTAACATGATTTTCATGAGATGGTGCTTCATGATTCACAGGACCACGGTTTAATTCTTGATCTTGCGGTAAATAAATCATCATCAATAAGCCTACGATGATACTGACAATAATTAAAAATAAAAATGTATATCTCCAGCCTACTAAATCACCTATTACAGTTCCAATTGGTACACCAAAGACATTTGCACCACTAAAACCTGTATAAACAAGTCCAATCATTTTGCCACGATTTTTAGGTGCAGTTAGCATCGCAGTAATAGCTAGTACCTTTACAATAATCAATGCAGCCGCCGCAGAAGAAATGATTCTACCTATAACTAATATTGAAAAATTAGGTGCAACGGCGATAATACCGTTTCCGATAATAAATATAAGTAACGTCCATAACAATACTGGTCTTGTAGAAAAGCGATTTGTTAACTTAACTAAGATTGGCCCGCATATCGCAAATGTCAAAGCATACATCGTCACTAATTGACCAATAACCGCTTCTGATACATGTAAATCTTGACTCATTAAGTTCATGATTCCTGCAACCATCATTTCAACCATTCCCACTATAAAAATACTTAAAATGAATGTGAATAATCGCATAACAGACATTTATAAAACTCCTTTCGAACAAATTTCACGATATCCATTTCCCATAGAATAACGATTTATTAATAAATGTGTACAACACAAATTTACTTATAACCGTTCTATTATATAATATTTAGCAACTATTTTCTGGGATATATTGAAAAAAGAATGAAATTATTTTTCAGTATTTGCAAAATTAAAACAAGCATTTCAAAGTGTTAATACACAATCATTTGATTTCTTACAATAAAAAACGCACACATTTTAAATTAGCACGTTAATATGCCAACTTAAGATGTATGCGTAATTTCATGTTCTTTATATGCGCAATTATAAACCAAGTAACAATAGTGACTATCTTAAATTATTCACTTTTAACATCCGTAGTTCGCGCAATCAATTGATGTCTAGCATTGAAAAATTGACCATAACTTAAATATGTCGCAATCAAAGCCGACATAATTGTCGCTGTCGTATGAATAAACACAACTAACAGTTGAAATTTAATCGCTTGTAATGGCGGTACGCCACCAATAATTAAACCGGTCATCATACCTGGTATCGACACAAGACCATAAGTTTTAACTGAATCAATGGTTGGTACAATTGCTAAACGTATACTTTCTCGAATAGCACCTTTGGATGCTAATTTTGGCGCTGCTGCAAGTGACAATTTAGATTCAATGTTCGTTCCATCTTGCACAAATGCACGGTCTAAATTTTGATACGCCAAATTAATCGCAATTAAACCATTATTTGCTAGCATACCTCCGATCGGTATAACTTCATTTGCTGTAAAGTCTATCGCTCCAGTAGCAATAGTACCTGCAAGTGGCAATGCTGTACCTACAAAGATAGCTAGAAATGATATCCAAAACACATGATGCATTACTGGTGATGCTCGACTAATCGTATTCCAGGATGCATTAATGATAATGACCAATACACACAATACAAGTAGCCATTTATCGTTAATTTTAAAAATATAATGTAGTAAAAATCCCAAAATGATTAATTGTACGACTGCGCGTAGTGTCGCAACAATTAAATCTTTAATAATATGTAAACCTTCTTTATAAGAAATGATAATAGGAATGACTAAAAGCAACGCCGTCAATCCAAGTGCCGTATTACTCATGTTGATTCAACTCCTCAACCTTAGAAATTTTGCCATCAACAATCGTTATGCGTTTTTGAAAATGTCTCATACTTTGATCATCGCTATGGGTAATCCACATGATTGCAACGCCTTGTTCCACTAACTTAAAAATGATATTTTCTATCTTTTCTTTATTATGAACGTCTAATGCACTGGTCGATTCATCTAATAAAAGTATATCTGGTGTATACATTAATTGACGTGCAATAGCGATTCTTTGTCGCTCACCACCCGACATATTTTCCACTTCTGAACTTAATTGATAATGTCCCAAACCGACATCTTTAATTAATTGTTTCGCACGTTTTCTATCAAATTTATCATTGCGTGCAAGTGATGGAAATATCATGTTATCTTCAATCGTTTCACCAAACAGGTCACTTTGCTGCATCAGATAACTGATTTGTTGACGCAATTCTTCCGGGTCATACTCATTATAGGGTTTACCTTTAAAATAAAGTTCTCCACTAGTTGGACTAATTAAATTACATATTTGCTTTTGAAATGTACTTTTACCACTACCTGACGGACCAATAATGGCAATGCTCTCGCCTTTATCTACTTTTAGATTGATATGATCTAGTATGATTCTATCGCTCGCTTTATACACTAAATCTTTAATTTCTAACAACATTTGCACCGCTCCTCGTGTAACATATCAGGTATAGTATTCCCGTTTTTTTGGATTTTAGTGCAATTAAATTTAAGAAAAATCCATTTTCTTGTTATATCAAATTTTAGGCATAATTGATTTTTAACACTTAAATTAAAAACAAAAAATCCCCTTAACATGGATACTGTTTAATGCCTAAAAACTAATTTCAGACAATTGTTTAACAGCCTACCATATTAAAAGGATCCTTTATTATTTGTGGATTAGATTACCACATTAATTTTTTATATACTTCATCGTTTAAAGAACGAACAATTTCAGTTACAAGACGGACAGAATTTTCATAATCATCTAGATTGAGTACTGATACATTAGAATGCATGTATCGCAACGCAACACCTATTGTTATTGTTGGAATACCTTCATTTGCGACATGAATACTTCCCGCATCTGTACCTCCACCTGGCGTAGTATCCCATTGTACTTCGATGTTATGTTTTTTAGCTACATCTTTAATATGTTTACGGAAACCTTGATGTGCAATGCTCATAGCATCCATCATAATAACAACTGGGCCACCACCGAGTTTACTTTCACTAGTTTGCCCAGACATACCTGGCGTATCGTATGCTATACCAACATCTACAGCTATAGCCAAATCAGGTTTGATAGTATTCGCTGCAACTTTGGCACCACGTAGGCCAACTTCTTCTTGCACTGTTGCACCACTGTATAAATTAATTCCTATCGCTTCATCTTTTAAACGTTTTAATACATCGACAGCTAAAGCACAGCCATAACGATTATCAAATGCTTTTGCAGTCAAATATTTATCGTTAGCAAGCACTTCAAATTCACTATACGGCGTCACCATATTTCCTACTTCAACACCAGCTTCTTCCGCTTCTTCTTTACTGCTCACACCAATATCTATAAACATTTTTTTAATTTCCATCGGCTTTTTACGTTCTTCTGGTGATAAGACATGTGGCGGTTTAGAACCGATAATACCTCTAATTTCTTTACCTGAATCTGTTGTAATGGTTACTTTTTGAGATAACATAACTTGGTTCCACCATCCACCAACTGGCGTAAATGAAATAAAACCATGTTTATCAATTTTAGTTACCATAAAACCAACTTCATCCATATGGCCAGAAATCATAATTGAATATTGATCATTCTCAGCATTTTTCTTTCCAAAAATACCTCCTAAGTTATCTTCAATGATTTGATCAGTGACAGGCTCTATATAATTACGCATTGCTTCTTTAACTTGCATTTCATAACCAGCAATGCCGTTTACATCTGTTAAATGTTTAAGTAATTTGACTGATTGATTCATGTTATTCATCCTCCTGTATTTCATCTTATAAACATTGTATCACTAACTTTCTGAAAAATACTCCCTACCGCTTTATCGTTTTCAGGCTTAATAATTTTAAAAATTTTGTTAGGATCCCGCTTAAAAATCTCATATCTTCAAAAAAAATTGCAAAATTTAAATTTTTGCATAACATCATTTTTTTCTAAATGTTATAATTTATTTATAATCAAATACTGAAAGAAGGCGACTGACTTTGAAAAAATTAAGTTCATTAATTGTAGTAGTATTAATATGTATCATTGCATTATCAGCTTGTAGTAAAGAACAAACAAAGACCTATGAAGGTGACGTAAGTGGTAAACACGTACTCACGTCAATCACTTATAAAGACGATAAAGTTATAAAACAGTCTACGATAAACACAATTAAGTACGATGATCTTGGCATAGACAAAGATGAAGCTAAAAAGTTATTCGCAAAAACTGAAAATATCTTCAAAGACCTTAAAGGTGCTAAATACAAAGTCGACTATAAAGACAAAAAAGCAATTGAACATTTAGACATTAATTATAAAAAAGTTGATATGAAAGAATTAAATAAACGTTTTGGTATATCTTCTAAAGATACTAAAGACAATAAATATCTTAGCTTTGAAAAAGTTGAAAAACAGTTAAAGCATAGCGGTTTAAAAGAAAAAGACAAAATGGATGACAAATAGTTTATAACATAAAAATACCCTCAGAAAAGACTAAGGCTACAAACCTTAATCTCATTCTGAGGGTATTACTATTATGAAATTCAAGTATCAAAAAGACTCAACGTACTCGGAGCAGGCTTTTCACTACATCTAGCATCTGCTTCTTCCGATGATTTTAGATAGACAGTTTAACTAATCAATTTCAATTTATAATCGTGTATTGTTTGCAACTGACCATCGACTTTTCGATAAATAATATGGTCTGCTGTAATTTCTGTTGGACTTGATACGCCAACAGCTGCTGCTATATTAAATAAGCCTTCATGCAAACTTGTCACATAATTGGTTACACGATATTGTTTTTCACCTACAATTAATGCTTTTTCTTTTTTAGCATCTGTTGTTGCAACTCCAACTGGACACGTATTCATGTGACATTGTTGACTCATTATACAACCGACACTAATCATCATGCCACGCGCGATATTTACAAAATCCGCACCTAACCCTAATGCTATCGCAATTTTATCTGGTGTCACTAGCTTACCTGATGCAGCCAATTTCACTTTATCTCGAATGCCATATTTCTCTAACATGCCTGATACAATTGGTAAGGCTGTAAACAATGGTAACCCAACACCATCTTGTAGTTCTTGGAACGTTGCTCCTGTACCACCTTCACCGCCATCAATTGTAATAAAGCTTGGATACTTATCTAAGTCAACCATTGTGCGTACGAGTGTTTCAATCTCCGATACTTTGCTAACAACAATTTTGAATCCTACAGGTTTTTGACCTAATTCTTGTAACTTATCTACAAAGCGAATCAAATCTTCAGCATTGTGAATGAACTCATAACGGTTTGGTGAATTAATTGTTTTATACGGTTCGACATTACGTATCGCAGCAATTTCTTCATTTACTTTTTCTGCTTCCATATGACCTCCACGAGTTTTTGCGCCTTGTGCCAATTTTAATTCAAATGCACGAACATTAGAGGTCTGTGCTACTTTACTAAACAAATCTTCACTAAAATTACCTTCTTTATCACGAACGCCAAATAAGCCTGGCCCTATTTGGAAAATGATATCTCCATTACCTTTTAAATGATATTCAGACAAACCACCTTCACCTGTATTCATCCAAGTACCAGCTTTAGCTAAACCTTTAGATAATGCAGTAATTGCATTTTTACCTAAAGCACCATAACTCATACCAGATTGACCTACAATACGTTTTAAAATAAAAGGATGCGCTAAGTTCTCACCTAGTTTTATCGCATGTTCATCACTTAAATAATAAGGATCAATCTTAGTAGGTGCACGATATTCTTCACGGCTAAACAGACGCTCATTCGCAATTTTATATATAAATGTAGATATCAATGTTGTATTATCCACAGAAATCTCATTACGCTGCATTGGAAACATCGTGTTTTGTATGTAAAAGCCGTCCTGATAATCTGTTGTTGTACCAAAACTTGTCATACGTGAATTATATTTTCCGGCTAAAACGATATTTTTATAATCATTACGAGAAAAAGGTTTCCCTTCATTATCCCCAGAAAATAAATACTGACGTAATTCCGGCCCCATTTTCTCTGATATATATCTTATACGTGCTAATAACGGATAGTTTCTTAAAACACTGTGTTGCGATTGCCTTTTATCTTTAATCAGCCAAATAAGCCCAATAACAACGACTGTGAGTAAAAATCCAACTACAATAATGTTAACTATAAATTGCATGACTGTTAAGAACGTCATAACAATCCCTCCCCCAAAATTTCAATTCATTATTTATGATACACCTAACAAAATAAAACACAATGGAAGCGTTTTATTTTATAAAATAGTTTTATGATATGTTTTTCATTTTAAATTTTAATGTATCAAACATACAATACAAAGTAATATGTGCTAAAGTATTAATATAATATAACTATTTAAGAGGTTTACTATGTCAAATACAAATAAACATTACATAGAAGAAGAATACGCTACCAAACAATCGCGTTTTTTCAAACGTGATATTGGATTTATTTTCCTTTATATATTTTTGATTTACATCTTGCCAATCATTATCGTCTTTTTAACTTTTGGGTTAGTAGCTATATTCACTCAACAAGCCCCATGGGGTCTCTCTTTTCCTATTGCAATGAACATTAGCTATTTACTCGCAGTTATTATTTCATTAGCTATTTTTCGTTGGATGCATGAAGATACGTTTATTCCAATGATACGTTCGCAAATCATTGCCAGCGCCAAATATAAATGGCATATTTTTATATCATTTACACTAAGTATCGTACTCTTTTTACTTTTAAATTATTTCGATATTTTCGCACTAAATGTGGATCCCTTCACTGTCCTTGACCATTATTTACTAATTGAAGGGTATGGTTCCATCAGTTTAATGATAATGTTTTGGTTAATCATTATATTAAATATTTTGATTTACCAACTTATTTTCCGTCATATTTTAATTCAAGAATTAAGCAGATTAATACCTTTAAAGATTACAATAGCATTATCCGTTATACTTGAAACTCTGTACTATTATTCATTCATTAATACATGGTGGGAATTTATTCCAGCATTGATATTAGCAAGCGGTGCAACTTACTTATATTTAAGATCCAACAATAATTTTATGGTGAGCTATTTCTATCAATTAGCAGTCATACTCGTTTTACATATTTTTATGTAAAATTTTTAAGAGTATTATCTATTATCCACATACATCAAAAAGCACACTTAAAAGTCAGTATCACAACTAACTTCTAAGTGTGCTTTATTTAGATATATTGTCGTTCTATAACGATATGATTTGCATATGTTATGTCACCCAAATTTTGATTTCAACAAAACATGACAATCAATGATCAATATATCACATTTATATTCATTAACTTAATATGCTTTAATTCACTTTATTAAAGACTACTCGCTGGACGTGGTGTTGGCTTTTTCAAGAAACTCATAATCATAATCACAATGACTAACATACCACAGATTAAGTACATCCATTTAAATCCTACTAAGTCTGAAATAGGTCCCATCAATGCGCCACCTAGTGAAATCCCTAAATCTGCGCAAGCAATAAATAAACCTAGCAACATATTGCGACCTACTTTTGGTAAGACGAAACTCAAATAAGATGTTAATGTTGGATAAACCATTGCTTGTGTCATTCCTATTAATATCGCACTACCATAGAAAATAATTGCACCGACTTGCGGGCCAAATGCCACTACAAATGACGCGATAACTAATAATGATAATACTGATACCATGTACTTAGGATGCCACATACCATCAGATGGAATATATTTCCTTAAGTAAAATCTTGCCGCAACAACTGCGATTGCTTGTATTGTTAAAAAGATACCTGCATTCGCGAATCCTAAACTTACTGTATATAACGGTACAAATGTACTAACTGCACCAAATACAATCGATGCAACAATCATGATAATACCGCTGTTTAACAACTCTTTATTTTTGAAAAATTGCGCGAATACTGTAACAGCATTGAACGGCATTTTTTCAATTTTATCGGAAGTATCTGGTTCTTTTTCAGCAAATGTAACTCGATATCCAAAAAATGTTGTTGTTAACGCGATAAAAATAATCACAATCGCGAATAATGAAATATTATTTGCATTCCAAATACCTACGGCAACTAATGGACCAATTAGGTTGGGAATCGTTGAAAATAGTGAGTACAATGATACACCTTCTGAACGATGTTCTTCTGGTAACGCATCAATAATACCTAACTGTAACGACATCGAGAAGAATGCCGTACAAACACCTTGCATCACTCGGGCAACGAAGTAACCTTCCAACCCTGTAAAGCCATAAATAATTAAAGCAATAGCATTAATTATTAATATAATTCGTAATACTTTAATGGGACCGACGCGAGCAATAATTTGTCCTGCCCATGGTCGAAACACCATTGCTGTTAACATGTATGCACCCATAACGATACCAATAACAGTATTCGTTGCGCCTAAATCATGCCCTCGTAACGGTATAAACACGTTTAAGATTGCATTGGCACTAAAGAACATCAATGTTAATATATATAATCTCAAAAAAGGCCAAGCCATTGCACCTTTCATTATCTCACTCCTTAGAATGATAGTTGTTTTTCTATTAATTCTCTTGTATAAGCATTGTCACTTTTATGCAATGCACTTGTTGAAATTCGCTCTTCGATTTTTCCATTTTTAAAAATAATTAACTGATCACATAAGTACGTTGCAGCTTGAATATCATGTGTAATAAAAATATAGCCTAACTGACGCGTTTCTCGTAAATGAATTAATAAATCTAATATTTGTGTTTGAATAGACATGTCGAGCGAACTAATGGCTTCATCAAACAAAATATATTTAGGATTAATACAAATGGCACGTGCAATCGCAACACGCTGTGCCTCGCCACCTGATAACATATTAGGATATTTATCCATATACGCTTTCGATAGTCCAACTTCTTCTAACAATGTGGCAGCTTGAACTTCCATAACATCTTTCGGCTGACCATCACATTGACACATCACTTCAAATAAGATTTCTCTAACTGTCTGAAATGGGTGTAATGATGATGTATAATCTTGAAACACTGCGCCAATTTGATGTCTTCTCACTTTCTTCTTATACATTGGTTGATCATTTAATGTCACGCGACCTTTGTCCGGTTTTTCAATACCTAATATCATACGACTTAACGTTGATTTACCACTACCACTTTCTCCGATGATTGCTATCGTTGCCCCTATTGGACATTCGAATGACACACCTTTGACGATTGGTGTTCGACGGCGCTTAAATACATGTGCACTTTGATATGATTTTTCAACATCTGTAACTTTAATCACATACATCACCCCTCATCACATGTTTAAAATGATCATTAATTTTCTTCTTCGTTGATAATAAATACTTTGTATAAACATGTTCTGGATGGTGTAAGACTGATTCACGCGTTCCTTGTTCAATCAGTTGACCATTTTTCATCACAACGACACGATCTGCAATTTTGTTTATGACTGTTAAATCATGTGAAATGAAAATCATTGCACAGTCAAAATGTTTCTTAATATCTATAAAGGCTTCTAAAACATCATATTGTGTAATTGTGTCTAATGCAGTTGTTGGCTCGTCGGCAATGATTAACTTAGGTTTCAACGCTAAAGCTAAGGCAATCATTAATCGCTGTAACATACCACCTGACAACATATAAGGATATGATTTTAAAATACGTTTAGGATCTTTCAAACTTAAATAATCCATATATTCAATTAATGTCTTTTCAATCTCTTGGGTAGACAATGATGTATGTACTTTCATCGTTTCAAACATTTGTTTACCTACTGTTGTCGATGGATCAAAAGCACGACTACCTTGTTGCATCACCATCGCAATATCTTTACCACGATACTTTTTCAGTTGTGATTCGGATAATGACAACATTGGTGTACCATCAAAGATAATTTCACCTGTCACCCCGAGTCGCTCGGGATTCAAACCAATAATCGACTTACAAGTAATCGATTTACCGCTACCACTTTCACCAATAACGCCAAGTGTTTCACCTTTAGTTACTGTGAAATGCACATCGCTAACGAGTGGTTGATCTGTCCATGTATCTGTAATCGTCAAATGCTTAACTGTTAACAAAGTCATTATTGCACCACTCCTTTCTTCACAGAACGAAGTTTCTCTTTAGAAGAGATGCGGGGATCAATGGCAACTTGTAATGAATCAGATAAGAAATTAAAGGCCATCACGATAATGACTATGGCAATACCAGGAGCAAACATCATTTCAGGATGCGTAAACATCACTTTTCTCGCTTCATTAAGCATCATACCCCACTCTGCAGTAGGTGCTTTGACACCTAATCCTAAAAATGAAAAGCCAGATATCTGCAAGATCATTGAACACATCGAACTACTAGAGATGATAGCAATATCTGCTAACGTTAAAGGCATAATATGTTTATGTATAATTTTCATATCATTCATGCCAATTGTTTTAGCAAATTTCACATGGTCTGAAGCCGTATATTGCATAACGCTTGTACGAATAACACGACAGAACCATGCCCAACGCGTCAATATAAATGCCATAATAATATTTTCAGCACCCATACCAAACAGTGCAATTAATGCTAACGTCACAACATAACTAGGGAACGCTAACATAACATCACACGCACGCATAATGATTGCATCCACAAACCCTTGGAAGTATCCTGATAAGAAACCTAAAATAGAGCCTATAAATACAGAAACAAATAATGCTACAAAGACATATAACAAACTTGGTCTAATAGCATAAATGAGTCTTGTTAAAATATCTCTACCTAAATGGTCCGTGCCTAATAAATGTTGAAAACTGATACCTGCAAATTTGTTTGCTGTATCAATATGGTTAGGATCATAAAATGTCACAAGTGGTGCTGCTAATCCTAAAAAGACATATAATACAATAATGCCTAAAGCAATCACTGCACCTTTATCTTGTAATAATCGTTTTAAAATTATCATCGTGCGCCCTCCCTTAATCTTGGATTTAATAGCGCATTAATGATATCTGCCAATGTATTAAATACGATAAATAATACCGCTACAATTAATACATACGCTTGAATAACTGGGAAGTCGTGTTCTAGTATCGCTTTTAAACTTAATTGACCTAGTCCAGGCCAAGCAAATATATATTCGATAACTACAAGTCCCCCCATAATCATTGGTATAGACATACAAAAAATTGATACCGCAACTTGTAATGCATTACGCAACACATGCAGCATTAATGTGATTGATTTCACACCACTAGCTCTTAAATAAAGTACGTAGTCTTCGTTTAATTGTTCCACCATTGAACGTCTAACATTTCTAAAGTAAATACCAGCATACGCAATCGTAATAACAATCACTGGCAATATGTAACTTTCTGGACCTGTTAATCCAGAAGTCGGCAATAGGTTTAACTTCACTGAAACGTATATAATAAGAATTGAAGCTATCCAATATGAAGGTAATGCAGTTAGAAAGAAAGCCACTGAACGTATCGCACGATCAGTGAACTTTCCTCTTTTTAATGCACTAACTACACCTAAAATAATCGATGTAATCATTACCATAACACTTGAAATGATAGTTAATTTCAATGTATTCATAAATGCTGGGCCAATGCGTTCAGCAACAGGATCACCTGTAATGTAACTAGTACCAAAATTAAACTGCATTGCTTCGATTAACCAATTTTTATATTGAATTAACAATGGATCATTGAAGCCATACTTTTCATTCGTTTCTGCAATCAACTCCGGTGTTACATTCGGTGTCCCTTGAGCATGTAAAATTGTCACAGCTGGATTTTCATTTGTAATATACGTCAATAGAAATGTCATAAAACTTACTACAATCACTAATGGAAACATGAGCGCAATACGTTTTAAGATAAATTTGAACATCTAATTGCTCCTTTATTTATACTGCATTTCATTGAATGGTAATTCATACTGTGATTGTGTGAATGATACTTTTTCTAAATCTTTCGGTGCAACAACTGTCATGCTACCGTGAGAAATCGGAATAAAAATACCTTCATCATCAATTTGTTTCAAAATGTTTTCATAAGCGTCAGAACGTTCTTTACCATTTTGAATCTTAAATGCATCATCTATGCTGTTATAAATTTTATCTTTGTTCTCAATTCCTGATGTCGCACTTTCATAACCATTTTTTGCTTTAAATGCTGCAATTGTACTTTGCGGATCGTATAATAATCCCCAAGTTTGGTTGAACATTAAATCATAATCACCTGAAGTACGACGTTCAGCAATTTTATCTGATGTTTCACCGTTAATGTTTAATTTAATACCCATTTTCTTAAATTCTGCTTGTAAGTATTCTGCTTGTTCTTTTTGACTTGAAGAACCTTTGTCATAGTACATTGCCATTTCAAGGTTTTTACCATCTTTTTGACGAACATCGCTGTCTTTACCTTTCTTCCAGCCAGCTTCATCTAATAATGATTCTGCTTTTTTAAGGTCATACTTACGTGTTGGCATATCGAAATTAATGTCTGTTACATTTTTCGCAAATAATTGAGTTGCTGGTTTTTCTTGGCCATCTAAAATTTCTTTGGCAATTTTATCTCTGTTTACCATATGACCAATCGCTTGTCTGACTGTTTTGTCACTGACAGCATTATCTTTTTTACCAGAATTGACAACTAACATTTTCGTATTCATTGGTTGACTACGTTTAACTTGATAGTCGCCTGTATCTTTCAATTGTTTTAAAGAGTCTTTGTCTAAGCTATCTGTACCTCTATCATCAGTGAAGGCAAAGTTTGTTTCACCTTTTTTCATTGATAGGAATGCTGTTTCACCAGCAGGCATCACTTTAGCTTGTACTTTATTAAGCTTAGATTTTTCGCCCCAATATTGATCGTTTTTGTTAAAGTCTGCAGACTCGTCTTTTTTATGCTCACCTAATTTAAATGGACCTGTACCATCGAACTTTTTAACGCCATCTTTCGTTGTACCGTTTTTAAAGTCTTTCGGAGACACAAATACATATGGACGAGGCATTGCTAATTCAGCTAATGCTGGTTGATATGCTTCTTTCAAATTCAATTCAACCGTATACTTATCTTTAACTTTTACATTGTCAATCAATGTTGAAATTTTTAACCAAGAATGCAATTTTTTATTTTGTTGAACCGCATCGATATTTTTCTTAACTGCATCAGCATCAAATGGCGTTCCATCATGGAATTTCACATCATCTCTTAAATGGAATGTATATGTCTTCCCATCTTCAGAAATATCCCATTTTTTAGCTAGTAACGGTTTGATACCATCTTTCGTGTTACGTACAAGTGGCTCATAAATCATACTCTCAGCAGACATAGATCCACCGTAAACATGCGGATTCATATCCCCGATATCTTTAACCGTTGTATACGTTAATTGCTTATTCTCTTTCTTTTCTTCTAAGCCTTTATTACCACCACAGCCAGTTAAAATTATCCCTGATGCAAGTAACATCGCACTCATTTTAGTTAGTTTTCTCATTCGTTTTTCCTCTTTCTAAATTGATAAGTTGCATTACTTAATCAAATCGTAATGATTATTTTTCTCAATTATTTGCTTATTTTTATGTAAATGTCAAACATAATTCAATAATTTTTTTCTTTTATAAAACTTCAAACCCTTAGTATGAAAGCGTTCTATTGATTTCCAAAAATTTTGTGACGAGCGCCTTATCCTCTTCAAATAAGTTTGTATTAAATTGCGAAGATAACTGTTGATCTTGATTCATATCTTTGTACGCCTGACAACTCGCTTCATAACGTGTTAGGAACTGATCAATCATTGGCGTTTTGATACCTAGCATTTTCCCAATATGCTGAATCATCGCTGTTCTGTAGTAGTCTTCACTTGGCATTCTTGGAATTTGAACAACATCCTGTTCATTTTTATAGACTTGCTTAAATGGTACCGCTGAAAAATCAAAGTAACGTCCGTGTTCGTCTGGTTGTGAAAATGGATCGATGAGAATTGCGGTATATCTTACATAAAGCAGATACTCTTGTAAAATATCTGGCAAGATTTCAAAATGTTCAATATCACCTTCATCCAACGTTTCAGGGCGTACTGGATAATTCTCTTTCACCATAAATTGAAGCAGGTTGACTGACGGCACTCTAAAGGCTTGTAAAATAGCCATCATTTCTTTCCACATTAAACGCATTTCACGGATTAGTGTCATCGTTATCGGTCCTTCAGGGAATAACTTGTACACATAAACAGGTACATTTGTTCCTTCAAAAATGGCTTTCAATGAAAGGTCATTCATAAATAATGGTGGATGCACATACAGTGAACTGTTACGCGTTTCAGCATGCAGTGGCGATTCAACGACTTCTAATTGAATATTCAATTGTTCAGCTAAAGCAGAGATTCGTTGACACATTGTTGAGTTTGAATGTGTAGATCCCATGTACAATTTCTTTTTCACACCAGTTGTCAAAACGTGGTTTGGCACTTCTTTATCAAGAATACGCGTATCGCCAAGATATGTTGAAAAAGAAATGACTTCGATATCTTTATTAAATTTAGACATAAATTGTTCTACAATCATCTGCGAACCAAATGTCGGTGATATTAAAATGACATGTTTCACACTTTGCAAAGTTTCTAACGACAATTGTTGTAAAGTGTCATAGTATGCATCTGCTGTACATGCCATTACAATTGTTTCGTATTCACCTTTAACATTTAATACATCTTTATATAATCGATTTATATCGAATTCACCTTCAAGGTGTTGATGTGCCTTGTTTTGTACTTTAACTTCAAATTGCTTTTCTTTTTTATACGCTTGATATAATCGTTTTGATTTTTCTGATGTAGAGGCACGCCCAACCATATCAATTGCATAATCTGATTTTAAATAGCAAATGTTTGCTAATTGAATGGCTACCGGACCAGTGCCTATCATTAATAATTTAGACATCCGTAATACCTACCTTTATAGCTGCTTTTTTATAAAGTGCTATATCAAAAATTTGCTGTGGTCTCATATGTTTATTTACACATTGCCACTTATCTTCTGCTGTTTCTTGTGACGGGTAATTAAATAATGCTTTGATGCCATCACCAAAGCGCATTGCAACTACAACATTTTCATTTGTTAAATCATACAACTCCTCTAAAATGCTATATTTTAATGGAATTGTAGAACTGAAAATAATATGCGTCACATCTTTAATATCTTTAAGTTCAGATACCTTTTGATCCGTAATTGTAATATCTTCATTTGGTGCTAAGACGTTAACGATTCTGCGTCCTAGGTCAACGGCTTGTGGATCAATATCAATACCGATAACTGAAGCACCTGTTTCTTTAGCTACTTGAATTAACGTCATTGGATATGCACCTGAACCAACTAACAATAATTTGTCATTGCTAGCTATACTGCATTGTCCAAACTCTTCATCAATACAATGTTCTATATTGTCAAAATAACCTGTGGTAGACGCCTGTCCGTCTAATAGACGTCTAGCTCTAATTATCTCGACTTGTTTTACACATTGAGCTGTAATGTGTTGAAGTGATTCTAACAATCGCGTTTTCTCTTCAACGTCATTCCAAGCATTATATTGTTGTTCATAAATGGGATTTAAAATAAATTCACTATAGTCATCCATCAATGTTTCTAATGCTTCGATGTATTGATCGTCTTGCAATACACGCTCGTAATGTGCTTCAAATTTTTCTAAATATTGTTGTAATATCAATCTTATTTCTTTATTAAAGTTATTCATTGTAGGCTCCTTATTCTATATATGCTTTACCTGTTGCTACAGTTGTAACCTGTCCTTTAATTGAAGTTTGATATCCCAATTGATGACATCGTTTTGATGTCACTAAAATACTGCCCCCTGGCTGATGTACTGTAAAATCTATGCATGCATCATTACGTTGATAATTATTAAAAACCCCAATTGATGCTGTACCAGAACCACAGCTATTTTCCCAAATTAAACTTTGGATTTCTGGTATATAAATTAATGGTTGTAAAAATTGACGTTGTTCATCAAAAAGCATTATACCTACTGTTTTATATTTGTCATTCCATTGTTGTTCACGTACAAATGTTTCAACTAAATGTTGAATTTCTACGGTCACTTGGTTAACTGGAATCACATAATGCACATATGTTTCATAAATAATTTCTATTGCTTTCCATGAATGATTGCCCATGTTAATTGTTGTTGGCACAACACGATGGGCCTGTGGCATTTCAACTTCATAGTATTGATGATCATGAATAGCACATTGAACTAAACTTGAACATCCAGATACTTTTACTTTAAAATATTGATCTTTGAGTAAATGACTTTCTTGTAAATGATGTATATATGACATCGTTGCATTGCCACAAAACTCATTGCCACTCATTACTAAGTGAAAATTATTACCATCATCATTGAATGTTGATTCTATAAAGCCTACCTGTTCACAACATACATGTGTTGCGGCCATTAACTGATTGGCGATTGATGCATATTCACTAGCATCATGTTTTGAATGAACAAGTATCGTCATATTCCCCGAAGGATTATACTTAGAAAATTCTATAACCTGCCGATTCATACGACACTCCTTTAGATGTAATTTTAGAGCCTCTTATGCAGTTGGTGCGAAGCAAGCAACTGTATTCCTCTAAGTCTGTAATTTTAATTACTAGAAGATGAACCTAATAGCTTTTTATCTATTAGGTAAGTCATGCTAATTCGCAAAAGCGAAAAGCATGGCTTTATATGCAGTTGTTGCGAATGCAAACAACTGTATTCCTCTGGTGCTTTTATTAAAAATAATTGAAAAAGAACCTAATAGTTTCCCATCTATTAGGCAAGTCATACTCATTCGCAGAACGAAAAGTATGACTTAGTGTTCGGTTGTTGCGTTAGCATGCAACCGCAAACTTATTTAAAAGTGCTTCATGTGGCTCTATAAGTAAATGCAATTGTCCGTTTAACCACACCTACTTAAATGCGTATACTGTTTTCCCCTCAACTAAAACTTCAAAAAAGTTGCAGAAAACAAATCGTAACAATTACGATTTGATTATATACTATATTAGTTGAGAATCATTGTCAATAAAGGTTGTACATGTATTTTCATATTTCTAAATACGTTTATTCCTCAAACATCGCTTATTCAACACTTCCGAGACATTTTGAAAATTTTTACCAATAAAAAAGACTAGCTCCAACGTACAATACGTTAAAACTAGCCTTAATCCATAAGATTTAAATTATCAACAATTTATTTTTCAAACGTTAATAAGTCTCCATCGTTTGGAGCGACTACTCTATTAGTTAATTCATGTGATTCTAAAAATGCATGTAAGTCTTTACGAGATAAATGCCAATGATTGACTGCTTCCATATGCACAACAACAATTTGCGCAAGTGGCAATGTATTAGCAACTTTTAACACATCATGTTCATCCATAACTAATGGACCACCTTCAAAGAATTGATTTGCACCACCATTAAGAACAACAACATCTGGTTGATACGTTTTTAATGCTTTTTCAACACCTTCAAACCAAACTGTATCTGCTGCTAGGTATAGTGTTGGCTCTTCAGAATGTTTTAAAATCATGCCGTGAACATGTCCTGTCATATTTAATATTTCTCCATGACCATGTTGAGCATCAGTTTTAATCAACTCAATTTCTCCAATGTGTGTCACATCATTAAATACAGAAACGTTTGTAAACCCATAACTCTCTACTTCACTAGCATCTTCTTCATTTTGTGCGTAAATTTTAATATCTTTCGGCAATACTTCAATTGCTTTCGGATCAAAATGATCAATATGCAAATGCGTTAAAATCACTAAATCAATGTCATTTATAATGTCTTCAATTGACATAGGTAGTTCTACAAGCGGATTTTTTTGATCTTGTCTCGGTGAATTTGGAAAAGGGTCAAATGAACCTTTATCACTTAACATTGGATCAAGTAAAATATATTTCCCCCCATATTCAATAACAGCCGTTGCATTTCTTATATGTCTAATATTCATGATATATCCCCCTACATTTATTATCTTGTATTGTGACAGAACAAGTATAATTAAGCTATTTTTTTGACTATGATTTATTTCATAAAGCGCATCATCGTTTATACTAATATAGATTTCACATTAAAAATTAAATAGTTTCATTAATCGTTTTTACAGCATTATGAAATGCGGAAATCATATATAAAAGCGCACCTTTATTTTTCATTAAATAAAGAATTCACCTCAATCATTTTCACTCTATTGAACGTTTCCATTCACTGTCACTTAACATCTCACCTGGCCACGTGTATGCCATCACACCACCATCAATTCGAATCGTCTCTCCCGTTATAAACGAACTATCGTCAGATGCTAAGAAGACTACTAATTTAGCAACTTCTTCCGGTTTTCCTAAACGTCCAAGTGGAGTCATCCATTTTTGGTTTTCTCTGAAAGTTTTACCCGCTTCATCTTCACTTGTACCAGTCAATTTATCTACTAACGGTGTTTCGATAGTTCCAGGTGCAATTGCATTAGCTCGAATACCATCTCGTCCATATTCTATTGCAATTGATTTTGTGAAATTAATCACTGCGCCTTTCGCAGCATTATATCCTGACCGATACAAGTCTGCCGCTTGTCCTGAAAATGAAGATGTATTAACAATAGAGCCACCGTGAGTCATCATTAAAGGTAATACCATTTTCGTCATTAAAAATGTGCCACGCATATCTACATTCATAATCTTGTCATACACATCTAAAGGGTACTCATGAATTCTACCTGCCGCATTATCTACACCTGCGTTATTAAATAGTACATCAATCTGTCCAAATTGTTCTTTTACTTTAGATACAAAGTCTACCACTTGTTGTTCATCTGAAATATCCACATTATACGCCTTCGCATTGTCACCATTAATTTTAATTTTTTCGACAGTCTCTGATACCACTTCTGCTATGTCTACTGCCAATACATACGCACCTTCTTGAGCTAAAGCGATTGCTGAAGCTTGTCCAATACCTGTACTTGCTCCTGTTACAACTACAACTTTATTTTCCAAACGTTTCATCCCTAGTACGCCTCACTTTCAAATCATTAACTACAATCATTACTTTCCACATCTGCCCATCATATAAACTTAAAAACCATAAAGATAGTCGGTATCCCAACTTAAACCAACAATCCATAATTTTTCATATTATAAAAATTTCTATTTTCAACTACATTATTTTCAGAAAATTGTTACTTTTAAAAGTGTTTTTTGTTACAATTTAAATATTTAACAAAGGGGGAGGAATAATAGATGACATCTAAAGATCGACAAAAAGGTTCTATCGTCAATGGTTTCTTAAATAGCGTTGAAAAAATTGGCAATAAGCTACCAGATCCAAGTGTATTATTCTTTTTAATGTGTGTTGGCTTAGCTATTTTGACATGGGTAATCTCACTCTTCAATGTATCTGTTAAGCATCCAGGTACACATCAAACAATTCATGTCAAAAATATTTTAAGTCATGATGGTTTCACAATGATTATGAATGACGCCATAAAAAATTTCTCGGAGTTTCCAGCATTAGGTTTAGTGCTTGCTGTTATGATTGGTATTGGCGTCGCAGAGAAAACAGGATACTTCGATAAATTAATGATTTCTGTTGTGAATCGCGCACCACGATTCTTAATTTTACCAACTATTATTTTGATTGGAATTTTAGGTAGTACGGCTGGTGATGCTGCAACAATTATTTTACCGCCACTTGCAGCCATGCTTTTCATTAAGATTGGCTATCACCCTATCGCGGGATTGACGATGGCTTATGCTTCCGCTGTTGGTGGATTTGCCGCAAATATTGTTGTTGGTATGCAAGATGCTTTAGTGTATTCATTTACAGAACCAGCAACACGCATCGTTTCAGATACAATTAAAACAAACGTTGCAATGAACTGGTATTTTATCGCAGCGAGTGTTGTTATATTATTACCAACTATATTATTAGTAACAACTAAGCTCATTATTCCGAGACTAGGAAAATATGATGACAGTTTAATGCATGATGACCATGAAGAAACGTCTTCACATATTACTGACAAAGAAGCACATGCTTTAAAATGGGCAAATATTAGTTTCATAGTAACAATTATTTTATTAATTATTGCTGCTATTCCTGAACATAGTTTTTTAAGAAATGCTAAAACGGGTAGCTTACTAGACAATGCGCCTTTAATTAATGGCGTCGGATTAATTATTCTGGTCGTATTTTTAATCCCTGGCTTAGTTTATGGTATTTTAAGTAAAGAAATCCAAAGCACGAAAGATTTAGGGAAGATGTTTGGAGAAGCTGTAGGGTCAATGGGTACTTTTATCGTTATCGTTTTCTTCGCAGCACAATTACTCGCATTTTTAAAATGGAGTAATCTAGGAATTATCGCTGCCGTTAAAGGCGCTAAATTGTTAGAACATCAAAATGGTATTGTGCTAATTTTAGGCATAATCATTTTAAGTGCAACCGTAAACTTATTAATTGGTAGTGCATCTGCGAAATGGGGGATTTTAGGCCCCATTTTCGTGCCAATGCTCATTATTATTGGGTTCCATCCAGCCTTTACACAAGCCATTTACCGTGTAGGCGATTCAATTACCAACCCAATTACACCGATGATGCCGTACTTACCTTTATTATTAACTTATGCACAAAAATACGATAAACGCATGAAACTCGGAGCCTTACTTTCTAGTTTAATGCCGTATTCAATCGCGCTAAGTATTGTGTGGACAATATTTGTCATCATTTGGTTCTTATTAGGTATCCCTGTTGGACCAGGTGGACCGATATTCGTTAAATAGCAGTATTTTTAAGCCACTAAACGAGGATTCTAATCGTTCAGTGGCTTTCATAATATAAATATTTAAGACATAAAACTATAAATTTTCACTAATAATGTTCAATCGATTCCAACTATTGATTTGATTTACCACGAATACTAAATCTGTAATTTGCTCTTCATCATAAAATGTTTTTAGTCTTTCGATAATATCGAATTTTTTAAAATCTTTAATCGCATTTAATTTTTCAGCAAATTCTAAGGTCACTTTTTCTTCCTGTGAAAATAAATCTAGATGATTATAACTCATCACTTCATCGATTTTCATTTGCGTTACACCTAAATCTTTCAGTTCTTTCTTATGAAGATCAACACAATAGTTACAGCCATTAATTTTCGAAATCAGTAACTTAATCAAAGCACTTAGTTCATCATTCACTGGTGATTGATGAATAAATGTCTCACCTTGATTCATCACAGACATTAACTCTCCATTTTGTTTCTTGTAATTATACGGCATTTGCTATCTCTCCTTTACATTGTTTAATACCAATCCAGTGATACTGTACTTCGAACAATATTGGATAGAATTTGAAATTCTGTATAACACCTTGTCAATCTATGCTTTAGTTAAAACATTTAGCGCTTATATTTAAAAAATATATAAAATATGAAAACAGATTGAAAGGATATTATACCTTGCTCTACCCTTTTTTATAAAAGATCACACACATTTGAGCAAATTTGACAATGTCAATAAATCACGTCATCGCCATTGTTATTCGGTATATAATGTTTTAATAATGGCCAAACTATTATTTCATTTACATTAATGGGGTTCGGTTGTGTTAATGTAAATTAAAACCGGGGAAGCATTGGTGATGATGTAGTGATTTTTATTAATTGCGAAACACCTTCGATAGCAATGACATAGATTATTGGAAGATTAATCAAAAAAAGAAGACCCTAGTGGCCTTCTTTTTTATCTAATTCTTCTTTGATTTCGTCAGGTGTTTTTGTTTTTATTTTAATTATTTCCGATAAATTTTTGCTTAGTATTATATCACCTACAAATTGAAAGTTATTTTCAGGCGATGCATAAGCAACAAAATCATCTTCTTTATTTTCATTGATGTATCCTTCAATCACAGCGCTACCCATAGGACTTGTTTCCAATTTTGTGAAATGCACAGATTTAATCGTGTTCGGTTCTTTAGTATTATGCTTGAGATAAAGTGTAATGCGCTCCTGCTGTTCTTTGTAGTAAATTTCTTTTTGCTTTTCTTTTTCGTCATATTTCACTTTTAAATAAATCACTGTAGCAACTATACATATACATAATATGACACCAATAATTATAAAAACATGTTTTTTGTTCATTAAAGTAACTCCTAAAATGTGGTGGAAAATGAAATTTTTTTTAATCTATAATTATGAACATTATAGATTAAAAATCATAACACTAATATCGTCGCCTTCACTCACTTGATTGTTAAAATCACCAGTTACTGAGAATTGTGCAAGGAATAATTGCCTATCATGCCCTTATATCATTATTGCCTTACTAACATTAACAAAATCGATATCTGTTACATTAAACACCTATCCCCCACGTCTCAAACACCTTTTTATACAGGACGCACTGTAATTTCATTCACATTAACATGACTCGGTTGTGTTAATGCATACAATACTGCTTCTGCAATATCTTGTGGATCAAGCTTTTTACGATCACTTGGATTATATGCGGCAGTTATTGCTGTATCTACCATTCCTGGTGAAATGCTTGTTACTTTAACGCCTGTCTTTGCCAACTCTTTTTCTAATCCTTGAGTAATAGTATGTACTGCTGCTTTCGTCGCACTATAAATCGTACTGCTTTTCGTTACTTCAAAGCCAGAAATAGATGCAATGTTAATAAGATGGCCACTTGATTGTTCTAACATAGTTGGTAATGCCGCCTGTGCCGTGTATAAAGTACCTTTGATATTCACATCAATCATACTATCCCACTCATCTACTTGATAATCAGTAATCTTAGACGATAACATTTGTCCCGCACTATTGATGACAATATCTAATCTGCCAAATGTTTCTTGTGCAATTTTAATCAATTCATCGACTTCTTCTTTATTCGTTACATCTGTTGGAACTACTTTAACGTTATCTTGTGACAATTGATTCGCTAAGTTTTGCAATTTTTCTTTATTTCTACCTGCTAAGACAACTTTCGCCCCTTCTTCATGTAGTAATGTAGCGATTGCTTCTCCAATACCACTACCTGCACCTGTAACTACTGCTACTTTATCTGTTAATACTGTCATAATGATCGACTCCTTTGATTCTTTTTTATTTTCTAGGGTAAATCATAAATACATATTACTATTTATACTTTTAAAAAGCGTATCACAATTCATATAGCGGTCATAATAACTCGCTTCATTTTCATGGATAAATTAATTTTCAAGTCATTTGTAATCTACAAATAATCGTTGCTTATATTTTTTATTTTTAAAAATGTTGGAAATTTGTCACTTCTTTATTGTAAAAACGTTATATTAGTACTAAAGTTAATAATGTGATTTATCATTCGATTGAATGATTAGAGGGAGGAATAAACCGTGTCATATCATGAACGTGTTTTAGCATTAAGAGCAGAAAGTAAAAGAACTGCATTTGATTTTAGATTTGAGGATTTATTTAGCAAAGAAGAATGGCTAAGTATGTCGCTTGCAGAAAGACAAAAAACCGAAAAAGCATTTCGACACGAAGTTAAAAATATGGATGATGTAAGAATGCCCTTCTCAAGTGTCCATGACGCCCAAGTAAAATTATATAATGTTGTATATTCTTATAACGGCATTAAACGTAATTTTAAACAAGTTGAAAACGAAGGATTCTAATATCATTTCGTTTATATATCAAGGACATGATACAGTTTTATATGTAAATCTTGTAGGTAATCGTTCTAAAAATCAATATAAACATGACTAAAGCCACATCCAATATAGGACGTGGCTTTTAGTATCGTTCCAGATTTGTGGGGAGTTAGGGTTTACTTAATTAAAGGGGTCTGCCCTCAATTGCTCACCAACGAGGGCAAGTTACATCAATCACACTTCAATTGCCGCCGACTAGGGGTAGTAATCATTGGCAATAAGAACTAGTTAGTGACTAACGATTTACGTTCCATAGCAAAGTGATACAAACGCTCAGCATCAATGTAAGGCATAGAATCAATAGTTAGGTAACCATCTTTAATGTCACCAATTAATCCTTGATTTACACCAGTGTTCACGTAAATATCATAGCTACTTACGTCTGAGAAAATAAGCGCTTCAATCTCTTTTCTCATAATCATCACTCCAATGTTTATATAGTATTTATATAAACTCTCTCGTCTCTCTCTATTTATTAACTTCTTACAAGTCTAATATTACATGAATTTCCAAATAAATAAAGTGATTTGTGATGTTTTTCACAAATTTATCACTATTTTGGAAAATTAAGAAATATTTAATTATATAAAAGTTTAATAAGTAAGAAAATATGATAAAATGTAGGTGTTCTTTAGACATTAAAAGCTTCTAACATGATACGGAATTTGAGGTTCCAATATCACATTAGAAGCTTTTTTGTTGTGGTGATTATATTAATAATGGCATGAATGAACGCATGCTGTCTTAGCTTCAGGAATCATATAAGATATTAAATTTCAGTTCTTTGAATGTTTTTTAATTTCTTACTAATATCATCCAGTTCATTCTTCGCCCTTTTAACCCAATCCCCTTGAGCTACATTATCAAATTCGCCTTTAAATTTTTTGAAATGACTACTCATTTGATTTATTAAAAGCTCTTCATCATTTTTCAATTTATTCTTATGGTCATGGTGAATTCTGTTATGCTCGGGTGCAATAACTTCAGTAATCTGTCTCATTTGCAAAACAGCATTAATACTCGGCCCGCTTGGTAACCTTTCAACAACTGAGTCATACCACATCTTTACTCTCTACCTCCCATTTTTTCAATTTCTTTTAAATATTCTCTTTTAAGTTCATCTTTAGAACGTTCTATTTTCATCTCTTCATTTTTAATTCGCTGGGTCATTTCATCATTAAACTCGTTTATAATATGCGTCATTTTAACGTTTGATTCTTGACTATAATCCATTTTGTTTTTCAGATATAAAAAGCAATCGTATGAATATTCACAATCCAACTTTATCTGATGCTTAATTTCCTGAAGTTGCTCTAATTTATCGTTCAATTTTCTTCTTTCTTCATCATATGCAGTTTCCAAATCACTTATTTTCTTATATCCAGTAAACATTATATTACACCAGCTATCTGACTCGCTAATAATTGGTCATTACCTACAATTGCATTTACACTATCTTTAATTTTAGAGACATAATTGTGACAATCACTATTTATATCATTCAATTCTTTTAACTTTTGTTCGATTTTGATTTCAGGATCAGTCTCAAACTTACTTTCATAAGCATCACCATTCCTTAATGCTGTTAGCACTCCGTCATGCGAAAGTTTTGTTCCTATTTTATTTCCAGCTTCTTGGGAGTTCTTCCAATTCTCTTGAAATTTGTCCTTCATATTATCGTACATCTTCTCCAGTTGGTCACTTTCCTCTTTAACTAATTGACTTAATCCCTCTGCTATTATTAATGCTGAAACAGATTCCAACAATTTTTGTTGAGACGAGGATAATGCTCCACCATTTGCTTGCAGCCAATTCACTCTAAGTTCTTCTACTTTCCCTAATTTTGATTTAGTAATGTCTTTTACAGATTTAAACGACTTATTATTTGCGTCTTCGTATCCTTTGACTTTTCTTAATTCTGCTAAAATTTTAGCTTGTGCATATTTCTTTAAAAAGGCTCCCATATCATGGCCTTCACCATTTTTCAAAACTATTTTCTCACCAGCTGTATCATACATAAACTGACTAACAAAACCATCTAACTCATCTTTATCAGAAACAAACCTTACTATATGTCCATTATAGTTTTTCAACATTTCCTTAATTTCTATGTCGCCAATCGCACTGTACGTCATATTATTCAGAGCGATTATACGAAAATCTTTAATTGATAATGGAGCAGGATTATATACAACAATATTTTTGATATCGTTACTAACGCCTAAAATAACTGCATCCCTACCGCCAAGTGAGTGCCCAGTTATTGTGTCAATTTCATATTCTTTTTTGATATCTTTAATAAAGTCTTGCGTATCTTTAAAATGTGGATCTTTATCCGTTACAGCACCTAGACCAATGTTGGCGTCTGCTCCGAAA
Organism: Staphylococcus argenteus; assembly: GCF_000236925.1. Classification (NCBI taxonomy): domain Bacteria; kingdom Bacillati; phylum Bacillota; class Bacilli; order Caryophanales; family Staphylococcaceae; genus Staphylococcus; species Staphylococcus argenteus. The sequence goes on from NC_016941.1 coordinate 2,494,951, forward strand.
TCTTTCAACATTTCCTTCATATCTTTCTCGTCTTGATTGGAGTGATTAAATGGATGTTCCAAAACATTTCCCATAGCTTCAAGATGTACATTTGTACCTGTCATACCTAAAGTCACTTTGCCAGTGTCTTTATTTTTGAACGCAGTCGTTGTTGTACCAGTGTTTGGATCAGTAAAGCTATCAACGTATTCTAAATTTTTAGGGAATTTATTATCTCTTTTTAAATTATTAATTTGTTTTTTTATTTTTCCGGTTTTCAAGCCATTATTATTTGCATTCTCTATTTCATAGCTCACTTTAGATATCGAACTTGTTTCTTCAGAGTTACTTGTTATATTACCAGGTTTTATTTGATATTCAGTTTGACTCATAACTTGTACCCTCACTTGGAGTATATTGTACAGAATCTGTAAAATAAATGTTTTCTTCTTTATTTTCTACAAAGGTAAACTCTAGATTTTTTGATCCTACTGATGAACCTTTTAAATCACCATCACCTTTCAACAATAGTTTCGGAGCTTTGTTGGTTGGAATATTATATCTTTTTCGAAGTTGCTTCACATTGTAGTCATCGTTACTTAATTGATACTTTGCCGAATAACTAGGTACATTTGGATTGTACGAGATGTCACCATCTTTATAATCATTAATATCTTTAAAATTGCCATATTGTACAAAAAACTTAAAGTTTTCAATTTCATTTTTTAACTTCTCGTCCTTTATGGATTTCGTTGGAATAATACGATTATGTTCCATTTTTACGGAATATCTTTTTTCATCATCCTTTGGTCTTCCTTTATTATCATATGTTGTTTCACTTATAAAATAATATCCCTTTGTCGTTCTAGTATTACGATTTATATAGAGTACCATTCCCCTAGATTCCATATTTTTCCCTTTTGGTTCAATAACCATTTCAGAATTTACAATCCAAGTGCCTTTATCTCCCTTTTCAAACTCTTGATCTCGAAAACCTTCTTTATCATAAAAGTCTTCAAGATTTTTGGTTGGATACAAGCTCAACGTTTTGTTGAAGTTTTCTTTAATTTGTTTATCTTTACTATTTTCTTCTTTTTTCATTCCGCAACCCCCTATAAAAACAAATAGTATTATCAAACATAGACACAATTTCAACTTTTTTGAATGAATCATCTTTTCTCCACCTTATATTTTTAATACTGACTCAATCTTTAATTTACGCAACTAAAACGAAAAAAATGTTTTGAACAAATGAATTTGATTATAAATATTTTGTATTTCAAATATTCTTATAAGAATTATAAAACAATTAAATCAAAAGATAAAGCTTGTATGATTTACAATTAATTCCAGGAATTATCTTTATTACCTTTTACCTAGTACTTTATAAGATTTTCATTTCAAACTTATATCATCCCTATTCAGTAGGTTTGAAATTAATACTATCCGTAAAATAGATGTTTTCTTCTTTATTTTCTACAAAAGTAAATTCTAGATTTTTTGATCCTACTGATGATCCTTTTAAATCACCATCACCTTTCAATAATAGTTTCGGAGCTTTGTTGGTTGGAATATTATATCTTTTTCGAAGTTGCTTCACATTGTAGTCATCATTACTTAATTGATACTTTGCTGAATAACTTGGCACATTCGGATTATATGAAATGTCACCATCTTTATAATCATTAATATCTTTAAAGTCACCGTATTGTACAAAGAATTTAAAGTTTTCGATTTCTTTTCTTAATTTATCATCAGCTATCGGTTTGGTTGGAATGATTCTATTATGTTCCATTTTTACCGGATACCTTTTTTCATCATCCTTTGGTCTGCCGTTACTGTCATCTGTCATTTCACTTATAAAATAATACCCATTTGTGGTTCTAGTATTGCGATTGATATAGAGCACCATTCCTCTCGTTTCCATATCCTTACCTTTTGGCTCGATTACCATTTCAGAATTAACTATCCAAGTACCTTTATCACCCTTTTTAAATTCTTGATCTCGAAAGCCTTCTTTATCGTAAAAATCATCGAGATTTTTGGTTGGATATAATTTTAATGTTTGATTAAATGTGTCTTTAATTTGGGCGTTTCGACCATTTGTTTTTGTCATAATGACATAACCACCAATCAATATAATGAGTAATACCAAACATATACCGAGCGTTAATTTCTTTGAATGAATCATCATTTCTCCACCTTATATTTTTATTACTGACTCAGTTTTTAATATTTACAACTAAAACGAAAAATTGTTTTGTGCAATTTATGAAATATTCATTCCAAACTTCTATTAACCCTATTCAGTAGGTTTGAAATTAATACTATCCGTAAAATAGATGTTTTCTTTTTTGTTTTCTACAAAGGTAAATTCTAGATCTTTTGATCCTACAGACGAACCTTTTAAATCGCCATCGCCTTTTAACAATAGTTTCGGGGCTTTGTTGCTTGGAATATTATATCTTTTTCTGAGCTGTTGGACATTATAATCGTCATTTCTCAATTGATATTTTGCCGAATAACTTGGCACATTTGGATTATATGAAATGTCACCATCTTTATAATCATTAATATCTTTAAAGTTGCCATATTGTACAAAAAACTTAAAGTCTTCAATTTCTTTTCTTAACTTCTCATCTTGTATTGGTTTCATTGGAATGATTCTATTTTTTTCCATTTTCACCGGATATTTTTTGTCTTTACTGTCTGTATATCCTTTACTATCCTCGGTTATTTTTCTAACAACAAAATTACCTTTCGTTGTTCTAGTATTACGATTTATATAGAGTACCATTCCTCTAGATTCCATATTCTTACCATTTGTCTCAATAATCATTTTAGAGTGAATTATCCAAGTGCCTTTATCTCCTTTTTCAAACTCTTGATCTCTAAAGCCTTCTTTATCATAAAAGTCTTCAAGGTTTTTGGTTGGATACAAACTCAAGGTTTTATTGAAAGTTTCTTTAATTTGTTTCTCCTCTTTCATACCACACGCGCTAATAAAAACAGCTAATAATACTAAATACAGCCAAAGTCTCAACTTTCTTGAGTGAATCATCATTTCACATCCCCATTATTTATTTTTGATGCAAAATTAAGTTCAAATTCCAATATTAATATTACTAGAGGGAATTTTATGATTGAAACATCGTAGATTTTAATTGTAAGTTGTATTTTTTCACACATCAACATCACAAATTATTTAAAAAGCGCAAATATCTTTATAATTTTTATTGGCCTAACCAACTAATTAATTAAGATAAATTGCGCTTATATTTAAAATAATAACACTGAAACTTCAATGTCTTTACTTATTAAAATTGATGTTTAAATACATCTTTACTAACATTCATTTTTCGGTTTACATTAATTTGTTAGATAGCGATATATATCATCTCTTACAGCTTTATCGAGTGCTAAATCCATCGTTACTACGTTTGAACCATTCGGCATTTTATCTTGCTTCTCTGAACCTTCTATATATCCAGCAGTTCCTAAATAATAAAAATATATACCATCATCATCTTTTTTCTGTACAAAAATATACATTTTAATTCCTTTTGCTCTATGGGACAAAATTTTCTGAACTTCTTTTGTTTTTAGCGTTCTATTAGATTTAGTAAACCATTTTAATTCATCTTGACTTAAAAATTCATCTTCATATTTTGTGCTATCACTTATATCCTCATGCTTATCATAAATGATAAATATTGGCATTTCTTGGCTTTTTATCATGTATCCCATGATTACAGACGAACCATTTTTATTCCAATTAAATATTTTGCTAAAATCTTCTCTTGAATATTTATTATATAAAATCAGTCCATTTTTACCTTTTTGGTATTTTTCATTGTTATACTTTGATAATTCAATAAGATCTTCTAAAAATATTTTAAATGTTTGATTACTTAGAGCAATAGTAAATGCATCGCTTAGTCTTATCATTCTTTCATTACGTTCTATAATGGGACTTCCATAGATTTTTTCAATTCCTGCGTTGTAAAATGAGAAATCTAAAATTCTTAATGAAGTTTCTATATCATCTTCTGTTATATCCTTAACTTCGTTCAACATTTTATTTTTTAATTCATCATATGTTAATTCATTTTTTAAAAGTTCTTCTAAAACTAAACTATCGATTCTTTTCAATCCAGGTGCTATTTGCCTTGAAAAGAAAACCAGATTTTTAGATTCATTTTCTGTCAATAAAGCATCTATTTTTTTATACCATACTAAAAACTCGTAATAATTACTAAATTTAGAAAATATAACGCTTGGATCTATAGAATGTTGTTGTATAAAATCCATTAGTAACGGCATGTGTCCCAATCTATTTTCAACTTCTTCATAAGCTTTTAATAATAATTTATTTTGATTCAATGATACTGCATCCAATGAATTGTAAATCTGTTTTTTAGCAACTTCTTCAAAATTAATTGTAGATACTCCATTAATCGAATCGTTATTCGTTAAAAACTTCTTATAATTATCTTTATTTTGCGATTGATCTCCAGAAAGCGCAATCGGAATTAAATAATTGGTCTTATAATTACCAATAAAATCAATTACAGTAACATACTCTTTATTTGCACTTTTTCTTAACCCTCTACCAAGTTGCTGAATGAATATAATACTAGACTCAGTTGGTCTCAGCATTACAACTTGATTGACTTCTGGAATATCAATACCTTCGTTAAATAGATCTACAGTTATAATATAGTTAATCTTACCTTCTCTTAATTTTTCTATTACAATTTGGCGATAATTAACACTATCGTCTCCTGTTAAAGCGACACTTTTAATCCCTTTTGAACTTAGTTTATCCGCTAAATCATAAGCTTCTTTTTTGCTACTTACAAAAATTAATCCTTGTAAAATTTCACCTGAATATCCATAGTAATCTGTCTTTTGAATAATATAATCAACTCTTTCATCAGAAGTTAAATATCTCAGTTTAGTTACATCATCTTCTTTAATACCTTGATGTACATAATCAGTCACACCAAAATAATGAAATGGACATAAAATATCACTTTCTAATGCTGCTTGTAACCTTATTTCATAAGCAATATTATAATCAAACATTTCAAATATACTTAATTCATCTGATCTTTCTGGTGTTGCAGTCATTCCCAGCATGAACTTAGGCTTGAAGTAATTAAATACTCGTTGATAAGTAGATGCAGCAGAACGATGTGCTTCATCAAAAACAATATAATCAAATTCTTTTTCATCAAATTGCTTAAAATTATCATCTCTAGATAATGTTTGAATGGTTGCAAATAAATATTTGGCATCGACATCTCTATGTTTTCCTGTCAATAATCCAAAATCACTATCATTTTTTATTGGTAATACTTTTTTAAATTCTTCCTTAGCTCTATTTAAAATCCCCTCATTATGAACAATAAATAAAAATTTATTAGGGTTTACTTCTCTAACATCTAATGCACATAAAATCGTTTTACCTGTACCAGTTGCAGATATTATTAACGCCTTATCTTTGGCTTTATCCCTAATAGCTTTTAATGACCTTAATGCTTCTCCTTGCATTAAATTCGGTACAATTTCCACTGATTTTTTTACCTTATCAGCTAGCAGCATTTGAGTTTGTTCAACCTCCGCCAATTTTTCTAAGGAGCGGTACTCAAATGATTCTTTATATGAATTAACCCATTGCTGAGTCAGTGGGGTACTCTTTTGCCATAACAATTCAAATTCATTTTTTACACTATCAACTAGATCGCCATTTTTCATAGTAGACAGTAAAACATTATGCTCATAATTAACCTTTAACGCATTAGATGTTAAATTAGAGCTTCCTATTACCATAGAACTATAATCCTTATGTTCAAAAATATATCCTTTGGCATGGAATCCAGCAATATCAGTTAATCTTACCTCTACATTTTTTAATTTAAGTAATTCTCCATACATTTTAGGACTATTAAATCCTAAGTAATTAGATGTTAATATTTTCCCTTTAACACCCTTATTGCTTAAATCTAATAGTTGAGCCTTTAAGCTGGCTAACCCGCTTTCTGTTATAAAAGCCACAGAAAAATAGAACGTTTCACATTTTTGAAGTTCATCTATAATTGTTGAAAGAACTTTTTCATTTTTATTATTTACTAAAAGCTTCGGTGTATAATTCCCTTTATGAGAAAAATTTTTGTCTATAAACCCTTTATGTAAAGATTGGTTGAAATCATTTAGTAATCTACTCATATTATCCCTCAGTCATAATTTTATTAACGGCTGGTATATCCGCTGGGGCCCAATTTAATTTATCAAGTTCGTTTATTGACAACCATTCAATACTCTTATGTTCAGTTAGAGTTGGTAACTCCTTGTTCAAATTACATTTGTATGTTGTTAACTTAACAATGCCAAAATCATATTCATGTTCTGTAGTTATAACTTTGTCACCAACAATTAGATCACATTTCATTTCTTCTCTAATTTCTCTAATCAAAGCCTCTTTTTCAGTTTCATTCTTTTCAATCTTACCGCCAGGAAATTCCCACATTAAAGGCAGACTCATTTCTTCACTTCTCTGTGCACAAAGTATTTTGTTATCAGAAAAAATAATAGCTCCTACTACATTGATTACTTTTTTCATAAGACTCACCCTTCAAATTAAAATCATCTTAATTGTTATTCTATCAAAAATTACAAAACTATATATAAAGCAATATTAAAAATTAATATTTTACATTCACATGCACAATCTACTCCATGCATTTTCATACATATCTATTATATAATACTTGTGAAAAGTATTGTCTTGGGGCTGTGTTTTTTACTTTTGGGGCGTATTTCTTTATAATTCATTACATAAATGTAAGGGCTTTATTTTTCATGTTTTATTAAGTCTAACTGAGATTTTGAAAGGATGTTTAGCAACAATGGATAAAGAATTATGGATAGAAAGAGCTAATGATAGTTTAGTTAAACATTTTTATGAGCAGCAATCTGATATTGAACAGCGAGAAGGTTTTGAAAGTAAATTAACGTTTGGTACTGCGGGTATACGCGGAAAATTCGGTCTTGGTGAAGGTCGACTTAATAAGTTTACTATTGAAAAATTGGCATTAGGTTTAGCGCGTTATTTAAATGCCCAAACAAACAATCCAACAATAGTCATTCATTATGATATTAGACATCTTTCAACTGAATTCGCCCAAATTATTTCTAATGTACTAGCAAACTATCAAATAACAGTTTATTTACCTGATACATATAAAACGACACCGGAATTATCGTTCGCGGTGCGCAATCTTAATACTACTGCTGGCATTATGATTACAGCAAGTCATAATCCGAAAGACTATAACGGTATTAAAGTATATGGTTCTGATGGTGCACAACTATCGACTGATGCATCTGAACTTGTAAGTCGCTATATTGAAGACGTTGGTGATCCATTACAGATTGATATATCTTTTTCAAAACAAAATTCATCATACATCAAACCATTACCTAAATCTGTAACAGAAAATTACATTAAACATGTTCAAAATATGATTGGTTATATTCCTAAATCTGATTTACAAGTTGTGTTCACTAGTTTACATGGTACGAGTGTTCCAATTGTACCTGAGTTATTAAAGTCATTGAATTTCAACCAATTTGATCTTGTTGAAGCACAATGTAAACCTGATCCAAATTTTAGCTCAGTTCAAAGTGCTAATCCTGAAGACCATCGCGCTTTTGATCAAGCAGTCGAACTTGCAAATAAAAAAGATGCTGATTTATTAATATGTACTGATCCTGATGCAGATCGCCTTGGCATTGCTGAGCGTGATGCCCATGGTCAAATTACATATTTTAATGGTAACCAAATTGGTGCGCTGTTACTTAATTATCGTATTCAACAAACGTCTCAATTACGTCATCGTTTGATGATTCAATCAATTGTAAGTAGTGAGTTAACAAAGTCATTAGCACGCTATAATAATGTTGAATACAAAGAAGTGCTGACGGGCTTTAAATTTATTGCTCAGGAAATAAGGCAGCTCGATGATTATCAAAATATGATTTTCGCATTTGAAGAGAGTTATGGTTTTCTATCGGAGCCTTTTGTACGTGATAAAGATGCCGTGCAAATTGTGCCACTCATTATAAAATATGCTTCTGAGTTAAAATTATATGGCAAAACATTGAAAGATGAATTAGAACTGATATATCAAACGGTTGGCAGACATGAAGACACTTTATTCTCACATACCCTAGAAGGATTAGAAGGTAAGAAAAAAATTGAATCGATTATGACACATTTCCGTTCAAATCCACCGCAAGAGATTCAAGGACTGAAAGTGAAAGCAATTGAAGATTATTTAACTAGTGAGGTTTATCATTTGGATGATGATATAACATCGCAGATTAATTCTCCTAAATCAAATGTTATTCGTGTCTTATTTGACGAAGGATTTATCGCTTTACGTCCTTCTGGTACTGAACCTAAAATAAAATTATATGTATCATTAAAATGTCCTAATTTTGATGATGTTGCTCAAAAAATAAACGCTATGATATTTAACCAATAAAAAATTTTTTGGGGACGAAATATTACATTTCGCCTTATAGTAATCAGCCCTTTCGAAACTTGAATCCTTATGGTTCCGCTTTTTGAAGGGGCTGATTTGTAATAAAATTTCAAAAGTATATTAGAAAATTAATTTTCATGTATTTTTCATTTTAAGCGGTAATAATATAATAATTAATACCGCGACCTATTTAATTGTTTTCGCGATGAAAAAGGTTTAGAATTACAAAAATAACTATTTTAAATTTAGTTACAAATATATTTTAGAAAGGATGTGAAATAATGAAAGGCTCTAAACAAATACTTTTGATTATGGGCATTATTTCTTTAATTGTCTTATTTATCTTCACTTTATTTATTATGGCGCAACTAGCCAAACATTACGAACATAAATCCGATAGTTCCGATGCGCATACTTTTAACTCATCAATCATTGTTAAACACGATACAATGTCGAAATTGTCACAAAATATAAGTGCTCCAATTCAAAATATTACTTCTAGTCATGACATTCATTCCGTTCATTTCATGGCAAATAATCAAAACTTTCTTTTATAAACCCATTCCTTTAACTAATCATTTATAAAACGTACTGTTTTTTACAGCCATACATATATTAATTAGAAAATCCATTGATAAAAGACAGTACATTACTATCTATCTGGAAGGTGCAACTATGAACGTTAACATCGTATTTACAATAGTATTCTGTATTAGTATGGTTATATTTGGTATTTATGTTGCTTTTACTAAAAATTTCACTTTAATTTCTTTTATAAATCAAACGACCATTGCAGATAAACACAAACCTGAAATCGCATATATATTTGCATTATGCATCAGTTTGAGTGCAATCTTTTTAATGCTTACAGTCCTAAGTTTTGAATATGATTGTATTGCATTGGCATTCGTATTTTTAACGATAGCATTATTCTATGTTTGCTTTTATAAAATCACAAAATATCCATAAATTTTTATATTAAAGGGTGAGTGTTTTTTTCGGTATGCAGTCAGATGTCAATTAATCGCCAAAAAAATACAACCTTGTACGGATACAAAGTTGCATTAATATAGAATCATTTATGCTTTTTAATATCACAAAATAAATTGATTAAACTAGCTAAAATAGTCAAAATTGAAATCAAGATTACATAAATATCATGACCTCTAGATATTAGTATACATAATATAATTAGCGACCCTATTATAATTGCTAAATTATAAGCCAAACTAATTTTATATTTCATTTCAATTCCCACCTTAATAGCATTTATTAAAATTCTATAATGTTTACATAGACTTCTTAACAAACTTTAACCCAGCTAAGATAAGCATTGAAATAATTGCACCACCTGATATAAATATATTACTTAAGCTTAGTAATGGTATAATTAAACTTATCAGTCCTAAAGACAATGTATCCGCTGCATAATTCGATGTAGATGAGATACTAAATACTTTCCCCATCAAATGATTTGGCGTCTTTATTTGAATGGCAACTGATCTTGTTAGTCCCTCTATAGATTGTCCAAGTCCCACTAATGTTGCACCTATATATAATATCGCCACACTTGGAAACACATTAATAATCGATAAGCCAATTCCCCAAACTAAAACACCAATACTAAATTTAAAGATTAATCGTTTTTCTGGCAGCAAACCCATAATCAATGACATTAGTAAAGACGCAATACCTAAACATGATGTAGCTAGTCCATATACACCAACGCCCTCTTTTAATATATTGGAAATAAACAATGGTAATGCAACACGCCAAAGACCTGTATTAATCAATATGCAGGCAAATTGAATGATAATGATAAATGGAATTTCTTTAGATTGTTTCAAGAATTCCCAAGTTTCAGAAAAATCTTCTTTTGAGTGTCTATCAATCATGTTGTTATTTGTATATTTTAAAAGTGCATTAAAAATAAATCCTAAAAATAGCAATATACTGCAAATAAAAAAGATGCCAACATTACCAACTAGTATTACAATGACACCAATTAAAGCAGGTAAAATAATATTTGAGCCTCTTTGCAAACTATCGATTAACGCATTACTTGTTGCTAAATGCTCCTCATCAACAATTTCAGGAAGAATTGCCCTAAACGCAGGATCCGTATAGCAGTTAATAATGGTAATAACTGTAGATATGGTTAGAAGCGTCAGATAATTTAAATTTGACGTTATTGCTAGTATAGGAATAATTATAATAATCAAACTTAGTATAAGATCAGATAGATAAAGTATTTTCTTTTTATTGTGTTTATCAGAAAATGAACCACCGAAAATACCAAATATAATAAATGGAAGTGTTTGACTCATAACCATCATTGATAATTTCAAAGATGCTTGGTTTGTCAATTCAACAGTAAACCAAATTATTTGCAACGAAAACAGCACAAAGCAACTCCGACGTAAGAAATTACCAATCAATAAATATGTAAAGTTTCTATTTTTCAAAACTTCTAAGTACAACATATTTATCACCTCTCATAAAAATAGTTGAATGCATCCACCAGCCTTTTTAGACCTTCTTCTAAACTCTCTTTATCCAAAGCACAATTAATTCTAATATACATACTACTTGAAATATTATGCATAACCTTTAAAATTACTATCCAAAAGTTATATTCTACTAATTATGATTATATTAAATATTAAAATATTATCAAAAAAATCAAATTTATAGCAAAAATACACCCCTTTAAGTTAGATCTTACTATCCAACTTTTGGGGTGTATATCATTTTCATCATATTCTAGGTTATGTTTAACAAACTAAACATAGTGAATACAAATCAACTATTATTTAAATAATGAATTATTTTAATTCTTTCTTCTACGAGCCAATAACATTAATCCAGCAATTCCAATTATACTACTAAAGATTAAACCTTTTTGCGTGCTTTCTACACCTGTCTTTGGTAATTCTGCTCGTTTTTTCTCTTGATTAGCTACTGATTCTTTAGCAATTTTAGATTTTCTAACTTTACCATTTTTATCTATTGAATGAACTGGGTCATTTGGTTTTGCTCTGTCTTTCGATAATCCTGGATTTTTAGGATTTACTGGGCCGCTTGGATGAGTTGGTCTGCTCGGCTTCTCTGGGTTTTTAGGTCCTTTTGGATCTTTTGGTTTCTCGCCACCGAACTCTACAATCTTATCTACTGGTTGTTTTGTGATCTCTTCTGTTGGTTGACCCTCGCCAACTTTTTCACCTGTTAATGGGTTCACTGTGATTGGTGTTGTTATTGTCTTACTTCCTGGTTGTCCTTCTTGTTTCACTCGCTCTTCACCAGGTTGTAATTTTGGATTAAACTCACGTTTTGTCTCGAACGGTATTTCTACTGTTTTTGTTTCTGGTGTACCTGTTTTTGGTCCGTGTTTAATCACATCATCCACTGGCTCTTCGATCACTTTTCCTGTGTCTGGATTCTTAATTCCTGGTTTACCTGGTACTTTTTCCGTTTGATCTGTTGGTAAGTTTGGATCGAAGATATCTTTATGACCTTGCGGTATTTTCTCGCCACCGAATTCTACAATCTTATCTACTGGTTGCTTTGTGATCTCTTCTGTTGGTTGACCCTCACCAACTTTTTCACCTGTTAATGGGTTCACCGTGATTGGCGTTGTGATTGTCTTACTTCCTGGTTGCCCTTCTTGTTTTACTCGCTCTTCACCAGGTTGTAACTTCGGATTAAACTCACGTTTTGTCTCAAACGGTATCTCTACTGTTTTTGTTTCTGGTGTACCTGTTTTCGGTCCGTGTTTAGTCACATCATCCACTGGCTCTTCGATCACTTTTCCTGTGTCTGGATTCTTAATTCCTGGTTTACCTGGTACTTTTTCCGTTTGATCTGTTGGTAAGTTTGGATCGAAGATATCTTTATGACCTTGCGGTATTTTCTCGCCACCGAATTCTACAATCTTATCTACTGGTTGTTTTGTGATCTCTTCTGTTGGTTGACCCTCGCCAACTTTTTCACCTGTTAATGGGTTCACCGTGATTGGCGTTGTGATTGTCTTACTTCCTGGTTGCCCTTCTTGTTTTACTCGCTCTTCACCAGGTTGTAACTTCGGATTAAACTCACGTTTTGTCTCAAACGGTATCTCTACTGTTTTTGTTTCTGGTGTACCTGTTTTCGGTCCGTGTTTAGTCACATCATCCACTGGCTCTTCGATCACTTTTCCTGTGTCTGGATTCTTAATTCCTGGTTTACCTGGTACTTTTTCCGTTTGATCTGTTGGTAAGTTTGGATCGAAGATATCTTTATGACCTTGCGGTATTTTCTCGCCACCGAATTCTACAATCTTATCTACTGGTTGCTTTGTGATCTCTTCTGTTGGTTGACCCTCACCAACTTTTTCACCTGTTAATGGGTTCACCGTGATTGGCGTTGTGATTGTCTTACTTCCTGGTTGCCCTTCTTGTTTTACTCGCTCTTCACCAGGTTGTAACTTCGGATTAAACTCACGTTTTGTCTCAAACGGTATCTCTACTGTTTTTGTTTCTGGTGTACCTGTTTTCGGTCCGTGTTTAGTCACATCATCCACTGGCTCTTCGATCACTTTTCCTGTGTCTGGATTCTTAATTCCTGGTTTACCTGGTACTTTTTCCGTTTGATCTGTTGGTAAGTTTGGATCGAAGATATCTTTATGACCTTGCGGTATTTTCTCGCCACCGAATTCTACAATCTTATCTACTGGTTGTTTTGTGATTTCTTCTGTTGGTTGACCCTCGCCAACTTTTTCACCTGTTAATGGGTTCACCGTGATTGGCGTTGTGATTGTCTTACTTCCTGGTTGCCCTTCTTGTTTTACTCGCTCTTCACCAGGTTGTAACTTCGGATTAAACTCACGTTTTGTCTCAAACGGTATCTCTACTGTTTTTGTTTCTGGTGTACCTGTTTTCGGTCCGTGTTTAGTCACATCATCCACTGGCTCTTCGATCACTTTTCCTGTGTCTGGATTCTTAATTCCTGGTTTACCTGGTACTTTTTCTGTTTGATCTGTTGGTAAGTTTGGATCGAAGATATCTTTATGACCTTGCGGTATTTTCTCGCCACCGAACTCTACAATCTTATCTACTGGTTGCTTTGTGATCTCTTCTGTTGGTTGACCCTCACCAACTTTTTCACCTGTTAATGGGTTCACTGTGATTGGTGTTGTTATTGTCTTACTTCCTGGTTGTCCTTCTTGTTTCACTCGCTCTTCACCAGGTTGTAATTTTGGATTAAACTCACGTTTTGTCTCGAACGGTATTTCTACTGTTTTTGTTTCTGGTGTACCTGTTTTTGGTCCGTGTTTAATCACATCATCCACTGGCTCTTCGATCACTTTTCCTGTGTCTGGATTCTTAATTCCTGGTTTACCTGGTACTTTTTCCGTTTGATCTGTTGGTAAGTTTGGATCGAAGATATCTTTATGACCTTGCGGTATTTTCTCGCCACCGAATTCTACAATCTTATCTACTGGTTGCTTTGTGATCTCTTCTGTTGGTTGACCCTCACCAACTTTTTCACCTGTTAATGGGTTCACCGTGATTGGCGTTGTGATTGTCTTACTTCCTGGTTGCCCTTCTTGTTTTACTCGCTCTTCACCAGGTTGTAACTTCGGATTAAACTCACGTTTTGTCTCAAACGGTATCTCTACTGTTTTTGTTTCTGGTGTACCTGTTTTCGGTCCGTGTTTAGTCACATCATCCACTGGCTCTTCGATCACTTTTCCTGTGTCTGGATTCTTAATTCCTGGTTTACCTGGTACTTTTTCCGTTTGATCTGTTGGTAAGTTTGGATCGAAGATATCTTTATGACCTTGCGGTATTTTCTCGCCACCGAATTCTACAATCTTATCTACTGGTTGTTTTGTGATTTCTTCTGTTGGTTGACCCTCGCCAACTTTTTCACCTGTTAATGGGTTCACCGTGATTGGCGTTGTGATTGTCTTACTTCCTGGTTGCCCTTCTTGTTTTACTCGCTCTTCACCAGGTTGTAACTTCGGATTAAACTCACGTTTTGTCTCAAACGGTATCTCTACTGTTTTTGTTTCTGGTGTACCTGTTTTCGGTCCGTGTTTAGTCACATCATCCACTGGCTCTTCGATCACTTTTCCTGTGTCTGGATTCTTAATTCCTGGTTTACCTGGTACTTTTTCCGTTTGATCTGTTGGTAAGTTTGGATCGAAGATATCTTTATGACCTTGCGGTATTTTCTCGCCACCGAATTCTACAATCTTATCTACTGGTTGTTTTGTGATTTCTTCTGTTGGTTGACCCTCGCCAACTTTTTCACCTGTTAATGGGTTCACCGTGATTGGCGTTGTGATTGTCTTACTTCCTGGTTGCCCTTCTTGTTTTACTCGCTCTTCACCAGGTTGTAACTTCGGATTAAACTCACGTTTTGTTTCAAACGGTATCTCTACTGTTTTTGTTTCTGTTTTATTAACTAGGTTTGGAGTTAACTTAAATGTTGAATTATTTAAATCTGTTCTCATCCAACCATTTGCATAGACACCTTGAGATGTCCCCTGTCTTTGACTAGAAGTAATTAAAAAGTTGTATGCTTCAGATTTATTCAATCCCAAATCTGTTATATTGGCTTCCCAAACTTTACCAGCATATTCCGCTCTCATTATACCCGATTGTTCATTGTATGCTAATTTTAAATTATTAAGTAATTGACCATGAAATTTTCCATCTGTAGTATCAACAGAATTATCTGCATATTGGAATGAATTATCCGCTTTACCTCTTGTTGGTATGTTTGCTCCAACCTTTGATGTAGCCCCGTCAGTACCTGTTTTTACAAATGTACCATACCCTTTAAATCCTTGTCCTGCCTGTTTCTCTTCTTTATCCATGGGATCTTTAAAATTATACCCTGTATCAATTTTAAATCCTGCTGAATTTTCCATTCCTTTTGGGCCTAATATACCTCCCTTTTGTAAATATTCGTTACCGTCACCTTTACTAAATAAGAACCCCCATCCATCAGCGCCAGTTGTTACCGATTGATGATTATTAGCTACTCTAATGTTAAACTCAAAGTCATTTTTAAAAGAAACTTTATTCTTTAATTGTAATGCTCCTGTCAATTCGTTTCTTCCAATACTTTTATTATTGAAACGAGTGACTTCAGATACCTTTAGATCCTCTGGATTGCTTTGTATATCAACACTCCCGTAACCTTCAAAATGTTCTTTACCTTGAATTGTAATAGGGGTAGATTTAACTACATTCTTAGAATCTCGTGTAATATCAAAAGAGCCTTTATCAACAGAGCGAGCTTTTCTAACCTTAGGTGTCTCAGCATTATGAGCGACTAAGGATTTCGACTGAACTTCACCGACATTGCCTACTTCTTTTGGTGTATCCTCCTTTTTTGATATACCTTCAGCTTTTACCGATGGTCCATGTTCGATTGTTTCTTTGTTTGAAGTTACTTCAGATTTAGTTTCTATTCCTTGTGGCACAGTGTCTTTTTTTGTAACTTCTTCAGTCTTCACTTCTTTTGATTGGACATTATCTTTTAAAGTAGTTGGTTTCTCAGAATTATTTTCAGCTGCTTCTGCCTCTTGTTGAGTTCCTAAAAACATTAATGAGCCAATTAAAATAGATGCTGTTCCAACTGTAAATTTTCTTATTGAATATTTATTCAATTTATTTGATAGAAAATCTACTCTTTTATTTACCGGTCCTTTCTTTTCTCTCATTTGCATACTCCTTTATCCATATTTTCCACTTTACTTACAGTGAATTTACATGTAATTTTACAAACGTCAAAGGAGTTGTACAATAGAATATTGCATTTATCTTTATAAAAATAATTTATATATTATCAAGCTTAAAACATTTCGCGAATAAAAATTTTTTTTATGTTTTCAATGAATAATTCATTCTAATGTATTGAAAAATCTCATTAAATCAATATCATTCAGTTTCTAAAATAAAAAATACCTTGACACATAAATAACACATTTAACTGCATCAAGATATTAATATTTCGAAACATACGCTATAGTTCATTAATATTTATTTCATTCAAAATTTTTTTAATATGATTATGTTGATTTACAGAAACAACGATAATTACATTTCTACTATCGTGCGGGTCCCTACATTTATTCAAGTAGTCTTTTTTTGATAATTCTTTTACACTTTTAACAATTCTAGACTGGTCTATACCGATATAATTTATAATATCTCTCATAAAATATTTACGTTCATCGTTTTTAAATGAATCTAAATATGCTAAAACTAAATAATTATCTAATGTAAGACAAAAATATTTTTTTAAATATTTACGCAGCTTATATGTAGTTAATACTCTTTTCATTAATTTAATATTGATCTTGCTTTTCAAATCATTCATCAAGTCTTCATCCCTTACTTTTAATTGTCACGTCAAATAATATTTGTCTTTAACTAGTAATAACTCCAAATATATTTAGTTTGTTGTGCTAGCTATAAACACAAATGAATCATAACACTATATTTTGATTTTGTTCAATTGTTTTTGATTTTGCATAATAAATGAATTTGTCATTTGTTATTCCATGATTTTTAGTTTTTTATATTTTATATATTATATATATAAAAATATTTAGGTTAACATGTCTTCAAAAGAGATTGTTTTTATATTACTTTAAATAATATAAAGGATTGGGACATCATAAAATAGTAGGAGAATGTAAGGTGGACTATCAAACTTTCGAAAAGGTCAATAAACTCATAAATGTAGAAGAGTACATATTTTTTCTCACTCAAGAGTTAAAGCAACAATATAAATTATCATTAAAAGAATTGTTGATATTAGCATATTTTTATTATAAAAATGAACACAGTATTTCACTAAAAGAAATCATTGGTGACATACTTTACAAACAATCTGATGTTGTAAAGAACATCAAGTCACTATCTAAAAAAGGATTTATAAATAAGTCTAGAAACGAAACAGATGAACGTCTTATTTTTGTTTCAGTCACTCCCATGCAGCGTAAAAAGATTACATGTATTATTAATGAGTTAGATAAAATAATTAAAGGATTTAATAAGGATAGAGACTATATTAAATTTCAATGGGCTCCAAAATATAGCAAAGAATTTTTTATACTTTTTATGAACATTATGTACTCAAAAGATTTTTTGAAATATCGATTTAATTTAACATTTCTTGATTTATCTATATTATATGTAATATCATCTCGAAAACATGAAATACTAAATTTAAAAGATTTGTTTGAAAGTATTAGATTTATGTATCCTCAAATTGTTAGGTCAGTTAATAGATTAAATAATAAAGGTATGCTAATCAAAGAACGATCCCTTGCAGATGAAAGGATTGTGTTAATCAAAATAAATAAAATACAAGATAACACTATTAAAAGCATATTCACAGATACTTCCAAGATTCTCAAACCAAGAAAATTTTTCTTTTAAATTTAACAGATTTACCTCTTGATAAAATAAATAAGCAATCATAATACTTCTCAATTTAGTATAAATAAAAATACATAATTAACTTTCTTTTGTTTTTATATTATTTCAATACCCTACTATATATCACAACACATAAATTAAGCATGATGCTCATTCAATTTAGTTCACCATTTCGTGTTCCAATTATGTTGAGTATCATGCTTTTTAATGTTATAAACCTAATTCTTTAATAAATCGTGTGAGTTCTTCTTTCATACTGTTATCTTTTAATGCGAATTCTATTGTTGTTTTGACAAAGCCTAATTTTTCTCCAACATCATAACGTTCGCCTTCGAAGTCATAAGCATACACCTGATTATCATTATTCATGCGCTCAATCGCATCTGTTAACTGAATTTCGTTACCTGCGCCTTCTTTTTGCGTTTTTAAATAATCGAAAATTTCAGGCGTTAATACATATCGCCCCATAATAGCTAGGTTTGATGGTGCCGTACCTTGTGCTGGCTTTTCAACAAACTTTTTCACTTCATACTGACGTCCATTTTTAGTTAATGGATCAATAATTCCATAACGATGAGTATCTGCTTCCGGAACTTCTTGGACACCTATAACTGAGTGCCCAGTTTCTTCATAAACGTCAATCAACTGTTTCACTGCTGGCACTTCAGATTCAACAATATCGTCACCCAGCAACACCGCAAATGGTTCATTGCCGATAAATTGACGCGCCGAACTTATGGCATGCCCTAAACCTTTTTGTTCTTTCTGCCTTACATAAAAAATATTCGCAAGTTCAGTAGAATATTGAACTTTTTCTAGTAACTCAGATTTCCCTTTTTCTTTTAAAACCATTTCTAATTCTTTTTGACTATCAAAATGATCTTCAATCGCGCGTTTATGGCGACCCGTCACTATAATAATATCTTCAATTCCAGCTCGTGCAGCTTCTTCAACAATATACTGGATTGTGGGTTTATCTAAGATAGGAAGCATTTCCTTTGGCATCGCTTTAGTTGCTGGTAAAAATCTAGTCCCTAAACCAGCAGCGGGAATGATTGCCTTTTTTATTTTTTTCAAAGTTAATGTGCTCCTTTTCCTAAGTATTAAATCTATGTATCAACGTCATTTTAACACTAATTAGAACGCCTTCATAGTGTCATTGAGTATGTAATTATTTCTTGGGAAATTTGATTTAATTATAAAAAACAGGCTTACTTCATATAATTTATGAAATAAACCTGTCAATTTCGGATTGATTATGCTTTATTATTCTTTTTATTTCTACGTAATAATGCTAAACCTAGAATGCTGAATAATCCGCCGAAAAACATGCCTTTATTTGTTGATTCTTCACTACCTGTTTGTGGCAATTCCTTTTGATCCACTTGTTTAGGTTGTTGTGCTTTTGCTGGCGTAACTGTTTTAACCTTTTCATTGATTTCAATGACAGGTGTTACTACCTTACCTTGTTCCACTGGTTTAGAAGGCTTTTTAGGTTCTTCTTTTGCAGGTGGTACTGGTTTACCAGGTTCAGTTGGTACCTCTGGCGTTGGCGGTGTTGGTACTTCCGGCTCACTTGGTACTTCTGGTGTCGGTGGCGTTGGCTTACCTGGTTCACTTGGCACTTCTGGCGTTGGTGGTGTCGGTGTTTCCGGCTCACTTGGCACGTCCGGTGTCGGTGGTGTTGGTGGTACAACTGGAGGGGTTGTATCTTCTTCAATCGTTTGTTGTCCTTTGTTTTGGCCACTCACTTTTGGAAGTGTGTCCTCTTCAAAATCAACACTATTGTGTCCACCAAATTGGTAACTTGGCTTATCTTTATTTGTATCTTCTTCAATCATTTCATTGTGCTTATTGAATCCGTGAATATGTGGCACACTGTCAAAGTCAATATCAATGATGTTACCGCCTTGTTCATACTTAGGTTTGTCTTCTTCTGTATCTTCCTCGAATGACTGATCACCTTTATTTTGACCTTGAATTTGCGGTACACTATCGAAATCGATATCTACGATATTGCCGCCTTGCTCATATTTAGGTTTGTCTTCTTCTGTATCTTCCTCGAATGACTGGTTACCGCTATTTTGGCCACCTTCATAACCTAATTCGCTTTTAATATCAACATGACTGTTTTCTTCGATTTCTTCAATGATGCCATAGTTACCATGACCATTTTCAGTACCTAATCCAGAATGAGAAATATGATGATTGTTTTCAGTGATTTCCTCGATTGGACCTTGTGCTTGACCATGCTCTTCAGGTAATTCATCCACTAATTCGATAAGGTTACTTTCAGTTGTATACTCTTTTGTATCTTCAACTGTTGTATGGTCGCTAACTGCGCCAGTCACAATGCCTTTTGTAGACTCTTCATCAAATTCTACTAAGTTAGACTCAGTTGTAATTTGACCGCCACCTGGATTTGTATCTTCTTCATACTCAACTACATCAGCGTGATGTTTTGAATTTTCATGCGTCGATTCTTCAAAATCCACATGAATAGAATCTTCTTCAGTTTCTACAACACCTTCAGCATGACCTTCTGCACCTTCAACAGCAGTGTGGTATTCAAAGTCAATTGGTTTAGAGTCGTTACTTTCTTCAATTGTACCAGTCAATTCGTGCTTCTCGTCAGGTTGCTTTGATGTAAAATCAAGTTCGATAGGATTGCCACGTTCTATTATAGGATCATTTGGTTTATCTTTACCTTCGCCTTTAGCGTTATTAGAGTAAAATGCAACGCCGTTATTCCAAGTTAATTGAACTGGATAATATGAATAATACGGATAATATGGGTAGTATTTATGATATCCTGAAAGATGTGTTCGGAAATTTAGATCCTTAGCATTTTGATCATATTCACCTTCATATTTAATTACATATTCTTTCGAATTATCTAGATCACTAAAGTTCAAAGAATAGCCACCATCTCCTGTGTAACTTAAATTTACTTTGTTAGTCACATCTTCAAATTTGTTTGCATCATCAAGCTTTGCATAAACACTTTCGGCTAACTCATCTGAACCAATGTGTTTATAAACTTTAACTGTTGGATTATTAGCATTTTGTTTATATCCAGCTGTTACTTGACCAGTTACTGTCACAGAAGTTAACGACTGGTTGTTAGGTTTCACGTACGCAAAATGGCTAAATTTTCCATCTTCTTTATTCAAGGTATCAATTCGACCATTAACAGTAACACCCATTCTATCTTTAACACCGTCTAAGTATTTAATATTAAACTCTTTTTCAATCGTTTTATCACCTAGTGTTACTTCTACTTTTTGCTTCCCTTGTTTTGTTACAGTTGTCGGATCAATAAATAGGTTTAAACTTAATTCAGCCATTAAATCTTTTTTGTTAGTTATATAATCTGTGAATGTATAACGGATTTTACGCTCATTTATAACTTCGCCAATTGCCATAACTTTATCTTCTGTTGCACTTTTTATTTCCGGAACTTTACGTAATGTTGAAATACCATGTGTTTCAACATTATTACTTAATGTGAAATCAAAGTAGTCCCCCTGTTTTATATCTTCACCGAATTTCCATTTGTATTTTAAAGTTACTCTTTGCGCATTATGAGGATTAACAACATTTGTATCTTGGTTATGCCCTACTATTTCACTACCTGCTTCTACTGTAACTTTATTTGTTACATCCGAACCAGTCGTCTTAACTTCTTTCTCCACTACTTCTTTACCTGCAACTTCTGAAACGTCAGCCGCTCTCTTCATTCTTGGTTTAATTTCTGAAGCGCTTCTTTGTTGAGCTGAATCAACTTGAGTTCCTGTAGTTTCTTTATCAGCAGCTTTTTCCAATGTTAAATCAATTTGTGATTTTATTTCAGATTCTACTTTAGGTGCTTGTACAGTTTTTGGTGCTTCTTCTGTTGTTACTTGAGTTGATTTTGATGGTTGTTCAGTTGATGTCGCGCTGTACGATTGTGTTTCATCTATTGTATTAACGTTATTTGTAGTTGTTTGTTGTTCACTTGCTTTGTTTTCAGTAGCTGAATTCCCATTTCCCTCTACTGTTGTACTATTTTGTTCTGATGCTGCAGCTTCTTTATCTTGTCCCATTCCAACAACGATCATTGTTCCTAAGAATACTGATGCTGCTCCCAATTTATGTTTCCTTATGCCGTATCTAAGATTGCTTTTCACTATAATATTCTCCCTCAAATGTAAAATTCATTTATTTTTTAAACTCAATAAATGCAATTTTATATTGTTCGGATTTTAAAATCAATGCGAAAACTCGAGTTAATAAAAAGTTAAGATTATCATTAACTTTATGAATATTGATATTTTTATTATTTAGAATACATCATTATATTGCATGCAAACAGTCTGAAACCATTGATATAACAGTCTTGTATTTTTTATACTTAATTTTCAAATTAAATTCTATTTCATCTAATTTAAAACAATATACTAAAATCTACGTAATAGTCGCCTGTACATTCCGATATGTAATCTTCACTGAAACGCCTTTCATCACATTGAAATCACCGCTATATTTTTTATATCGTTCGTATTTTAAGTATTTCCAACAAATACACAGTGAATAACAGTCGTATTTCGCGACAATATTTTGTCATTGTCGAAAATTGCATTCAGTTAATAATTAGATTGAACAAATATGTATCATTTTTCACCATAAGGTTTATTTTTGAATGCTGATTTCACTTTCAAATTTGTTTTTCTCGAGATTTTAACCACTAAAATAATTATTAAGAATATCTACTTCTTTATTTTTTATTAGAAAACTTAATTCAAATGAAAAACAGGCTTACTTCATATAATCTATGAAATAAACCCGTTATTTTTTGATTCATTATGCTTTGTTATTCTTTTTGTTTCTACGTAATAATGCTAAACCTAGAATACCGAATAGCCCACCGAAAAGCATACCTTTGTTTGTTGATTCTTCACTACCTGTTTGTGGCAATTCCTTTTGATCCACTTGTTTAGGTTGTTGTGCTTTTACTGGCGTAACTGTTTTAACCTTTTCATTGATTTCAATAACAGGTGTTACTACCTTACCTTGTTCCACTGGTTTAGAAGGCTTTTTAGGTTCTTCTTTTGCAGGTGGTACTGGTTTACCTGGCTCAGATGGTACTTCTGGCGTTGGTGGTGTTGGTGTCTCTGGCTCACTTGGTACTTCTGGCGTTGGTGGTGTTGGTTTTTCCGGCTCACTTGGCACGTCCGGTGTTGGTGGTGTTGGTTTTTCCGGCTCACTTGGTACTTCTGGTGTTGGTGGCGTTGGTTTTTCCGGCTCACTCGGTACTTCTGGTGCTGGTGGTGTTGGTGTCTCCGGCTCACTCGGTACTTCTGGTGTCGGTGGTGTTGGTGGTACGATTGGAGGCGTTGTATCTTCTTCAATCGTTTGTTGTCCTTTGTTTTGGCCACTCACTTTTGGAAGTGTGTCCTCTTCAAAATCAACACTATTGTGTCCACCAAATTGGTAACTTGGCTTATCTTTATTTGTATCTTCTTCAATCATTTCATTGTGCTTATTGAATCCGTGAATATGTGGCACACTGTCAAAGTCAATATCAATGATGTTACCGCCTTGTTCATACTTAGGTTTGTCTTCTTCTGTATCTTCCTCGAATGACTGATCACCTTTATTTTGACCTTGTATTTGCGGTACACTATCGAAATCGATATCTACGATATTGCCGCCTTGCTCATATTTAGGTTTGTCTTCTTCTGTATCTTCCTCGAATGACTGGTTACCGCTATTTTGGCCACCTTCATAACCTAATTCACTCTTAATATCAACATGACTATTTTCTTCAATTTCTTCAATGATGCCATAGTTACCATGACCATTTTCAGTACCTAATCCAGAATGAGAAATATGATGATTGTTTTCAGTGATTTCCTCGATTGGACCTTGTGCTTGACCATGCTCTTCAGGTAATTCATCCACTAATTCGATAAGATTACTTTCAGTTGTATATTCTTTCGTATCTTCAACTGTAGTGTGATCACTAATTGCACCTGTCACAATACCTTTTGTAGACTCTTCATCAAATTCTACTAAGTTAGACTCAGTTGTAATTTGACCGCCACCTGGATTTGTATCCTCTTCATATTCAACAACATCAGCATGATGTTTTGAATTTTCATGCGTTGATTCTTCAAAATCAATTGGATTCGATTCTTCAGATGATTCAGTATATCCTTCAAGGTGCCCCGCTTCACTATCCACAGCAGTATGGTAGTCGATGTCTAAAATTGACGAATCAGTTTCTTCTATTGTTTCAATGTATCCATCAACATAACCGCCTTCACCATCTATTGCTGTGTGGTAATCAATGTCAAGGGTTGATGAATCTGTTTCTTCTTCAACGGTAGTTACTAAATTCTTATCATATTGTCCTGTAACAGTTTCAGTAAGAGTATCTTCTTTATACTCAAAATCATTATTTTGAATAATTTGTCCATTTTTACCATTGCCATCAGCTTTATTGCTATATAAAACTAATCCATTATCCCAAGTTAATTGATAGCTATTATAATAATAACCATAACGTGGTTCAGGATATCCAAACATTTGTGTTCTAAAATTCACTTCGTTTGCGTCCTTTAAATATTCACCTGAATAATGAATTACATACGACTTATCTAATTTATCCAAATTCAATGTGTAATTTCCATTTTTATACACTGTTAATTTACTTTGCATTTCATTAGTTACATCTTTATATTTACTGGTATCTGATGCGTCTAAGTAAACACTTTGCGGAAGTTCTTTACCATCATTTGATACTTCATAAATTTTCACAGTTGGATTTTTACCATTTGGATTACTTCCATCAGTAACAGTCCCAGAAACTGTAACAGTTCCTAATTTAAATTGATTTAAAGGTTTAACATAAGCCACATGTGTAAATTTACTCTTCGCTTTATCAAATGTCTCTATTGAACCATTCACATTAGCATAATATGTTCCCACACCATTTTTATACTCTATTTTTAAATTCTTCTCAGTTTTAGAACCATTTAATGAAGATGTAACTTTTTCTTCTCCATTACTTTGAAATGTTTTTGGATCAATAAATAAATTAATTTCTAAATTTGCTGTTACCTCTACTTTATGTTCAACATCATTAGTGAAAGTGTATCTAATCTTACCATCTTCTAAAATTTTGCCTGTTGCCATGACAACAGATCCATTTTTGATATCTGGTACTTTTCTAGCTGTTGAAACTCCATAGGTATTTACATTATTTGATAATGTAAAATCAAAGTAATCGCCTCTTTTTAACCCATCTTCGAACTTTAATTTGTATTTTAATACCGCTCTTTGACCTGCATGAGGTTCTACTTTATTTGTATTATTATGTCCTTCGATAGAGCTTTCAGTCACTGTAACTTTACTTGTCACATCTGTACCCGTTTCCATTTTCGCGTCACTAGTATCCTTAGCTTCCACAACATCTGCTGATCTTGTCACACGTGGTTTGCTTTCTGCTGCTCTTGGCTGTGCAACTTCTACTTGAGTTTCTGCCACTTGATTTTGTGTAGACTTTTTCGGTGTTAAATCTACTTGTTTTTGATCTCCGTTATTTTCTTGAGGTTTCGCCGTTTCCTTAACTTGAGGTTTCGCTTCTTCCTTAATTCGCTCTTCTTTGACTGTTTCTACATTAGCAGTTTGTACATTTTGTGGTGCTTCTACCGCTTTTGGTGCTACTTCTGATGTTACTTGTGTTGCGTTTGATGGTTGTTCTGTTGATGTTGTGCTATATGTTTGTGTTCCATCTATATTATTAACATTATTTGTAGTTGTTTGTTGTTCACTTGATTTATTATCAGTAGTTGAATTCCCATTTTCTTCTACTGCTGTAGTATTTTTTTCTGATGCCGCTGCTTCTTTATCTTGTCCCATGCCAACAACGATCATTGTTCCTAAAAATACTGATGCTGCGCCCAATTTATGTTTCCTTATGCCGTACCTAAGACTGTTTTTCACTATAATAATCTCCCTTTAAATGTAAAATTCATTAATTTTTTCAATTCAATAAATGCAATTCTATATTGTTCGGTTTTTAAAAGCAATGCAAAAACTCAAGTTAATAAAAAGTTAAGATTGTCATTAATTTTATGTTAATTTAGAATTTTATCATTTGTTAAACGGCTATAAATTGTACGCAAACCATTCAAATAGCTTGGTAATAAAGGGTTTGTATTTTTTATACTCACTTTTTAAATTAAATTCATTATCATCTAATTTAAAACAATATACTAAAACACTCATAATAATCGCCTGTACAATACATACTTAATCGGACTTTGAAACGCCTTTCATTACATCAAAACAACCAATATACTTTTTATATCGTTCGGTTTTTGACTCTTTTGAATGATTTTATCCATAAAAATAAACGTGTTTTAAGACAATCCAATACAATTGCCCAAAAACACGTTTACTTAATATTTAGTTAAACAAATAAGCTAATAAATAATATAAAGATGATACCTGAAACTGAAATAATCGTTTCTAACAATGACCATGTAAGGAATGTTTCTTTTACAGTTAAACCAAAATATTCTTTAAACATCCAAAATCCTGCATCGTTCACATGAGACAAAATCACACTACCTGCACCAATCGCAAGTACGACTAATGCTACATTTACATCTGATGATTGTAATAAGGGTAAGACAATACCTGTAGTTGAAATCGCAGCTACTGTGGCTGAACCTAACGCGATACGTAATACTGCAGCAACAATCCATGCTAGTAAAATCGGCGACATCTCTGTACCTTCAAACATTTTAGCAATCGTATTGCCGACACCACCGTCAATTAATACTTGTTTAAATGTACCGCCACCACCAATAATTAATAACATCATGCCGATTGGATAAATAGCATTTGTGACTGATTCCATAATATGATTCATCTTGCGCTTTCTCATTAAGCCCATCGTAACGATTGCAAACAATACTGCTATCAACATCGCAGTTCCAGCAGTGCCTACCATATAAACGATAGATTCAAATAGATTCGTAGGTTTGGCGTTTCCTGTCACAAGTTGTGTAATTGTAGAAAACAACATCAATATAACTGGCAATGTTGCAGTTAATAAACTCACACCAAATCCTGGCATCTCTTCGTCTGTAAATTCTTTTTGTGCGCCTAACGCTGAAATATCTCCTTCACGCGTATATGCAGATGGAATCATTTTTTGTGCAACTTTATTAAAAATTGGACCTGCAATGAGTGTAACCGGAATGGCAATAATCATACCGTATAGTAATACATCACCTACATTGGCTTTTAATTCTTTTGCGATAACAACTGGACCAGGATGCGGTGGTAAAAACCCGTGTGTCACTGATAAAGCTGTTACCATAGGTAGCCCTAGCTTTAATACAGAAACATTCGCGCGTTTTGCCACTGTAAATACTAATGGAATCAGTAATACTAGACCGACTTCGAAGAATAATGCAATACCGACGATAAAGGCTGCAACAAGCATTGCCCATTGCACATGTTTTTGTCCGAATTTTTGAATCAATGTATCCGCAATTCGTGTTGCACCACCCCCATCAGCAAGTAATTTACCAAGGATGGCACCTAATCCGAAAATCAGTGCAATATGCCCAAGCGTACTGCCCATTCCTTTCTCAATCGTTTCCATAATTTTAGTCAATGGTATCCCAAGCATTAACGCTGTAATTATAGATGTAATGATTAATGATATAAATGTGTTTAATTTAAATCCAATGATTAATACTAATAAAATAACTATACCTAGTACAACACTGATTAAAGGCCATATTTCGTTGAACATGACATTCCCCTCTTTCTCTTTTCAATAGAATGTAATACTGCCGTCACGCATTTACACCGCATCATATACAGTGGTCATTGCCCAACAACAAATCTAAGATGCTCGAGTTACATGGTTATTGTGTTTTATTTTCAGTCAAATGTTGACGTTGAAAATCTGAAATTTGTTCATAATTCTCTGTTAGAGAACGACTTAAATTGATGAAAATGGATACAAGATCTTGGTAAATAGCTACATTTTCTTCAATTGGTGTATGGTTGTTTGTGGCGCCTACCATTGATGCAACAATTGAGAAGTCTTCAATTTCTCCAAGCGCTTTAAGTCCGAGTACACATGCTCCTAAACATGAACTTTCATAACTTTCTGGGACTACTAATTGTGTATCAAATATATCCGCCATCATTTGACGCCATACTTCACTTTTCGCAAAGCCTCCCGTCGCTTTAATCATCTTAGGCGTTTCGTTCATCACTTCAACTAGCGCGAGATACACGGTATATAAATTGTAGAGTACACCTTCTAATGCCGCACGAATCATATGTTCTTTTTTATGAGATAAAGTCAAACCGAAATACGATCCCCTTGCATCTGCGTTCCATAGTGGTGCACGTTCCCCAGCTAAATATGGGTGGAAAATCAAACCTTCAGAGCCTGGTTTGACGCGCTTAGCAATTTGAGTTAAAACGTCATATGGATCTACACCTAGACGTTTCGCAGTTTCAACTTCACTCGCTAGCAACTCATCTCGTAACCATCTCAATACAACACCACCATTATTCACTGGACCACCAATTACATAATGATCCTCTGTTAAGACGTAACAAAATATTCTTCCTTTGTAATCTGTACGTGGTTTATCTATTACAGTACGAATCGCTCCAGAGGTACCAATTGTGACAGCCACTTCTCCTTTGCCAACACTGTTGACACCTAAATTAGAAAGCACGCCATCGCTAGCACCAATAACAAACGGTGTATCTTCATTAAGTCCCATTAATGTCGCATAGCGTTTCTTCATACCTTTCATCACATAAGTTGTTGGCACTAATTCTGGCAACATTTCCCGGGAAATACCCAGCAGCTCTAATGTTTCAACATCCCAACCTAATGATTCTAAGTTGAACATTCCTGTTGCAGAAGCCATTGAATAATCTATGATATATGTATCAAATAGTTGATAGAAAATGTATGTCTTAATATCTGCAAACTTGGCAGTACGTTGAAACACATCTTGCCATTCATGTTTCATCCAAAAAATCTTTGCTAATGGCGACATTGGATGAATCGGTGTACCTGTACGTTGATAAATCGCATTTCCGTCATAATCTTCATTAATTAATGTCGCATATTTTGCTGCACGGTTGTCTGCCCATGTTATATTATTTGTTAACCTTTGATGCTGTTCATCCATCGCAATTAAACTATGCATTTGTGCACTAAATGATACAAACTTAATGTCATCTTTATTAATTTTAGACTCTCTCATAACATATTTAATCGTCATTAATACTGCATCAAATAATTCATCTGGATTTTCTTCTGAGACATCAACATTCGGTGTATGCAGTTCATAACCAATTTGATGTTTCATTATGAATGTTCCATTTTCATCGTATAAGACTGATTTAGTACTTGTCGTTCCTATATCGACACCAATCATGTATTTCATTACAAATCCTTCTTTCTATTCCTTTTAATTTAACCAAAACCCTCCAACATCTTTACCAACATCGTCAAAATTCAAATGAAACGCTTCTTTTAAAATTTGACCATCATATTGTTCCACTGCATCAATAAATACTTGGTGATTATGATGAATACGTTCAAAATCTTGTGGATTTTGTTGCATACGCTGACGCATTGAAGTTAAAACGAGTGACATCATCACAGGCTTCAAATGATTCCAAAATGAATTTAAGTATTGATGATTTGATGCTTTAATTAATGTTTCGTGAAATTCAAAATCATGTTTGGTAAATGATTCTGCATCTTCAAATTTCACTGCCACCTTCATCATTTCAAGTTGTTTCTTCATTTCTTTGACGATAGGTTGTTGGTCTTGATTTTTAATACGTGAAAATGCAAAGGACTCAAGCATTAATCGCAAATCATACATTTCTTTCTTTTCTTGCTCTCCAAATGGCAGCACGTGTGCACCCATTCTTTCAAGTTGAATAAGTTGATTTTGTTGCAATAATTTAAAAGCATCACGAACTGGCGACCGACTTACATTAAACTGCTTTGCTATTTGGTTTTCAGTGAGTAACGTTCCTTCAGCTATATGACCGTTCACAATGCCTAATCGTAATTCTGCCGCGATACCTTCACCAGTTGTCATTCCTTCCAGCCATTTTTCAGGATAACCGTACGTCATCTATACCCCTCCACTCCTGCACGACATACTTGTATACAAGTATGTTAATATAGTTATTTTTCGTTTGCAAGCGCTTTCTTTTAAAAATATATAAAAAGCGACCATCTCTTTTATTAGCCTTTTAAAGAAGATGATCACTTTTATATAAATTATTTAATTGTTGGATATACTTTTGACCCATGTAATTTTTCTGAACTCATATGTGTTTTAGGTATCTCAATACAATAGTGTGTTTCATGACAGTTCGGACATTCAAAACGACGTGTTGTCGCTGTGTGTGGCGCTTTAACAACCTGCCATAAAGATGGCGAGAACACATGTTGACAATTCGGACATAAATAGGCAACTTTGCGTTGGTAATATGCAGTGACACCAATGCCATAACCAATCATAAATGGTAAAGCGATTAAAAACGGCCATTTGTTTTTCATCAATATTGCACTCATAATACTAGAATATTGGATGACTCCCATCATACCAGCGCTAATCCAAATTTTACGACGAATGTTTTTCATTTCGTTTGATTTACTCATGACATTATCTATGTCTTTTAGATGTGATATTGGAGACTTCGACTCATCATTTACGTAATGTTGGATATTTTTAATTTTGTTTAACATCGTTTTTTGTTGTTTGATTTGTCGGTCAATGTCTTGTTGTTTAAGTTCAAGCATGGCATTGAGCGTCTTCAATGTACTGTCGCCTTTTAACAGCATATCTATATCGCTTAACGCACAACCTAAATCTTTAAGTAATAAGATTAACTCTAATGTTTCTCGTTGTTGCTCTGTGTATACACGACGATTACCTTCTGTAAATCCTTCAGGTTTCAAAATACCTTTGCGATCATAGTATTGAATTGTTCGAGTTGTCACATTACATAACTTTGCGAGTTCTCCAGTTGAATAGTTAGACATAGATTTCCACCTCCTACGCTTAACATAATTGATTACCTTACGTCACGAGCAAATACTTTTTCTATATTTCATAAAATTTTTAAGAAAATCAAAGTTCATGGCATCTCATTGCTAGCATTTTTTGTTGCCAACTTTATATTCGATAATACTTCAACCACTGCTTAAATGATGAACGTTTACTTTAATCCGTGATTTCAGAATGAATTTGTTGTAACTTGTTTTCAACATCAGTAATTTCAGTCGCGCATTCTTTTAATAAATCTCTATATTTTTCAGTTTCTGCATTGTTTTTGTAACGCATTTTATGTTCTAAGCTTGCCCACATATCCATGCCAATGGTTCTAATCTGTATTTCTACTGGTAATATTTCGACTCTTTCTGCTAAAAATACTGGTATCGACACTACTATATGTAAACTACGGTAACCATTTTCTTTAGGATGCTCAATATAATCTTTTCGTTTCATTAATTGAACATCTTCTTGTTTCAGAAGCATCTCTTCAATTAAATACACATCTTCTAAGTAGTTACAAACAACGCGTATACCTGCGATATCCATGATATGCTTTTTAGCATCTTGTGCACTAATTGGTAATCCTTTACGATTTAACTTTTCAATTAAACTACGCATTTCTTTAACACGTCGTTCCATATGATGAATAGGATTATGTTTATAAATATGATTGAAATTATCATCTAAAATACTTAGCTTTGTACTAATTTCTTTTAGTGCTGATGAATAAATATGATCTAATTCTACAAAACCTAATAATGTATCAAATGCTTCGTCACCATTTTCAAATTTACTTAAACTATTTTTAAAATCATGTCGCAAATCTTCTAAATATAAAGATGGTTTTCGATCTACATACATTTATACTTACCTCCGAAATTTAATCATCTTTATTGTACCTGACATTTTATTAAGATAATACTAATACCCTATCGTACTTTTGGCTGATTCAAAAAACTCTTAATATTTAATCAACTGTTTTATGAACATTTCCAATTTATAAACATGATTTTAAAAGACTTTTAAACCATGGTTTTAAAAAAATATTGATTGTTTATCTGACAACCATAATAAAAAACACCTGTTACCTTGATATAGGCACAAGTGTTTAATTAATTGAAATATTATAAGTCTTTAAATGATTCCACAACTTTAGCATGTGGACCATCAACGATTGGTTCTCTTTGTCGAATGACACCACTTTCGCTTTCATTTGTTTCACTATCAAATTTTGATTTATATCGATTTGATACTTCTTGAATTTGTTCTTCATTATCAGTTGTTGCATCTTCACTATCCACCTCTGTTTTTTCCTTTGTTGCTGTATGGAATTGCACGATGTTCTCTTCCTCTAATGCTTTAATTTCTTCTTTCGATAATGCTCGATACCAATCTTTCGCTTTCTTCGCTGCAATAGGAATAACGTCTTTCTCAAGATAACCTTCCTTCAGCATCGTATTCGCAATTTCTATTGCTTTTTGCCGTTTTACTTCTTCGAATTCTTCCCATTTTTCGGGGTAACCTTTCATTTTATAGGGCATTTTCTAAACCTCCAATATGTTATAATTCATGTTATATACCACCATAATTATAAAATGAAACATATTAAACACAATTTTTTAGACATCCTTCTCAATAACCTCAGACAAACGTAAGACTAACGCGGCAAATTTACCGTTTACAATACATTTTATCGCATATCAACACTGCTTTCTTGCATATGCATGAGTGCTGATTGAATATAATTGTATTGCGGTAAATCTGGTAATGTCTTAATGGCTAGAGACTCATTTAGTTCAAAATGTTTCGCTATATTTTCGAATACAACTAAATATGTACCCATTAATTGCTCATCTATCGTATAACGCGACTCGTTAGTCATCGCTCTGTTTAACATAAAACTTATTTCTTCAATTGCAAATATACTCGGATAATGATTTCGAACTGCCATTTTATTACTGAATAATTCACCATTAGCAGCATGATAAATTTGTGTCATATTATTTAATTTTACCGATAAGTTAATCGCTTCATTTTTCAAATAGGCCTCATCTTTATATTTATTTTCAGAGAACAAATAATGAAAAATTGTTGCTTCTTTACGAATCACTTCAGCCATTACAGTCGGAAGCAATGCTGAGGCCGTACGTTGACCAAGGACAAATAAACCTATAATAGCAATGATGATCCCTATAGTCACATCTGTCATTCTTGGAAAAGCAATATCAATGGATAAATTTCGTGACGCCAATCCATTCATTAAGATTACTTGAATTGTTATAAAAATAACTGCTATCGCATAATTTGCTGCTACCAAAGCCTCAGTAAATAAAGCAGCAACGCCCATTAACACAACTGCAACTGGTGTTGGTATTGAAAAGAATAATATGATCGACAACACTAATACGCCTAACATCGTTCCTAATCCACGTGCCATACCTCTTTCAATCGCATGGATTGTCGAAGTACCTAACAATACAGTATGTGTAGATAATGGTATCCAATATGCCTTGTCGAAATCGAACATAAGCGCAATAAATATTGCTCCCATCATAATAGCTGCATAGCGCAATGTATTACGAAAGACAATGGAATCCAAAGTTAAATTTTGATAAATTCGTTTACTATAAAGTGGCTTATGAATATCTGCTTCATATTCAATGCGTTCAGAATTTGCATTTGCTATCTCGTCAATTTTCAAAATATGATTAAATAGATTTTCAAAGTCGTTTGTTACAGTAACTTCTTTGCGCCAATAATCCAACTCTTGCTTAGGATGTCTTATTTGCTGAATGATGTAATCCATCATTTCTATCAATTCATCTGGTAATGGCCTTATATTTTTAGCATTTAATTCCAATAATTCAGAGTAAATACCTTGCGCAGATGTATGCAACAATAACAACTTTTGAAAGCGCGAGCTCAATTTTTCGCTACTTGAATTTGAACTAATCAATAATTTATCCGAAGCTTTAAATACATTTACCGCTGAAGTAGCAACCTCCAAAAATTTTTCCTTTTCATTATAATGATGTAATAATTTCTTGATAAGCGTGAAATCATTCTGAATTGCTTGTTCTTCTGCTTTCGTCTTAGATAGTAAGATTGTTACCAACACCATCAAAGTAGCTAATATGCCACCTAAAATAATGGCAAATCCTCTATATAATGCCTCTTCTGGTGCTATCGGTAAATTGATAGGTAAGCTAAACGTTACAATAAAAAAAGTCGATGAAGGTCCCGCAATTTTCAAAGCTGTAAAAATATAAAATGGAATAACCGTGACAATTAGCAAAGTCAGACCGAAAACTAATGGCGTTGTAGCCGTTAAAGTACCTAAAATCATACAAATAGCAAACGCTAAATTACATATGATAACAGTTCTAATCTTTGATTTAGCAGATCCATTAAACACATAAATATGTGCCAATGTCCCTGTCGCAACGAGTAATCCAAATTGAAAATTGCCATATAAATATCCAATTAAAGCTGGGATTATCATTAACAAACCTTGTCTTATCCCTTTATAGAAATCTAAGTTTTGACGATTGATTTTAATAAGTGATGTCAAAAAGATGTCATGACGACGTCTCCTTCCATTGCGAAAATATTTCCATAATTTTTTATTAGTATACATAAATTTAATTCGCTACTATAATTTATAATTAAGCAACATTTGCTATTATAACACCTTATACGTAATTATATAACTTTTAAAATCTTTTTAAGGTGTTTTAAATTAAATTCTAAAAATTTTGAAAAGGTGCATTTTATTCATATGTTGATAACTTTTGAAGCTGTTGAACTGTACTAGTATATTTTAATGTGCAACCTAAGATTTATTAAATGACGCTATATTTTGAATACTGTCAATGTTAATCAGCTTGGTATTACAGAACATTATTGCTTAAAAAAACGATTCATGAACGTGTATAGTAGATACAAAGATGTATTTACAAAAACTGGTATTAAGCAATATAAAATAATTACATAAAAATCACCTTCCGCATGCCATATGAAAAAGAATAATATGATTAAAAATACACTTATCATTATTCCTAAGATAGGTAAAATTTTAATATATTTCTCTAAATTTTCATTCATAGATATTTCCTCCAAATGTTTTATATAATTAGAATCAAATGCCGAATTATCTACTTACTCTTATTCAATTTCCAATGCTCGCATCAACACTAGTTCATACAAATTATAAAATATTCCTATATAACTGTAGTCATCACAACTTTGATTTTTCGTATTAAAAAAAGCAATAAATCTCCATTAAATGAAGACTTATTGCTTGCTTGAATTATTTTTCTAAAGTTTTATCATCACTAACAATTAAAGGTTGATCTGGTTTCACATAGAACCACATAATTACTGCAATTGCTGCTGGAACAATTAATAATTGGAATGTCATTGTCCAACCTAAATGTTCTACGAATAAACCAGCTAATAGTGGACTGATTAATGCACCTATATTACCCCATAAGTTCATCCATCCTGATACTGTACCAGAGAAGTTACGTCCTAAATCAGTTGCTGCAGCCCAACTCATACCCATTGAAATACCGATACCCCCTAGACCTAGTGATAACCAGAAAATACTTACATATAAATTTCCTGTACGTACAGCAAAGATAATTGAAACTGCAAATACAATAAATCCTGCGATTGCGATTACACCTCTAGCTACAAATTTTGAACGACCTAATCCTAATACACGGTCAGAAATTGCACCTGCTGATAAGATTAAGAAGAACATTAATAACCAAGGTAATGAACTAATGCCCATTTCTTTAAAGTTAACGTGGAATACTTCTGCTAAATACGTCGGTAACCAAATTAAGAATAATGTAATGATAAATTGTACAACAAAGTATTGAATTGCAATTGCATAAAAGCTAAAACGTTTGAAGAAATCATTCCATGGTGGTGATGATTTTTCAGTAGCTACAATGTCACGATTTTCCATAATGAAACGTTTCTCCGCTTCATTAACCATTCTATGTTGCTCAGGTAAGTCTTTTGCAATAATCGCCCATAATACAGCCATTAAAATCCCTACTGCACCAAAAATGTAAAATACTGCTTGCCAGTTAAATGCGTTAACAATAGCAATTGTAACTATTGGTGCTAATACCGGTCCGAAATATGAACCTGCTAATAAAGCACTTGATGCTCTACCTTTTTCATTTTTAGAGAACCAAAATGAGTTAAACACGGCATTAGACGGGTACATTGGCGCCTCACCCACACCAAATAAGAATCTCACTAAATAAATTAAACCGTGATTTTTAATCATACCAGTTAAGATTGTAAATGCACTCCACCAAACTAATGCAATTGTAATCATCTTACGTGGACCGAATTTTTCAGCTAACATACCTGATGGTACTTGCATTAATGCATAACCGAGAGAGAAGAATGATGCCAATAAACCAAATTGTGGTTTAGTCATCCCTAGATCATCCATCATTTGTTTAGCAATATATGAAATGTTTGCTCTATCCATATACGCAATAACCCCAATAAAGAAGAACGCAAGCGCGAACATCCACCTTACGTTAGTTCGTTTTTCCTTCATAACTATTCCTACTTCCCTTATTAATTTTAAAAGCTTACCCTGAAACGATAAAAATTTTCGGACATCTGGCATGTCCACCCCTACTTTGTCACAAAATTGTACCAAAGTTATTTTTTATAATATTATCAGACATGGAAAGCGTTTACAATAGAATCTATAAAAATTTTATTAAATTCCGCTTAACTTTTGCTATTAAAACGATATAAAGGAACTTTTAGTTACATAGTAGCCTATAGTTTGTTGATTTAAAAATACTGCAATCATAGTGTTTTAAAACGTATATTGTAGGCTTTCTTACATATTATTGATTCGTTATATATTGCATATAAATATACCTTGCATTCATTGTGCAGCGCCTATCATTTTAATTATCATTTATTGACTTTTCGCTCTTATAGCAAGCAATTTTTTGTTATATTGCTTATAATACATTTTAAGACGAATTCTTGTTTCAACTTTGTATCCTACATCTGTTTTCATTACATTGATTTATTAAGTCTTATTTGTCTGCAATTGCTGAAAATTAAAGGAGCTTATTTTTAATAATGGAACAAATTATCACTGAATTTATTAGTCGTTTTGGATATGCAGCGATTTTTATATTAATTTTATTAGAAAATGTTTTACCTATCGTGCCATCGGAAATTATTCTGACATTTGCAGGTCTCATGTCTGTTAAATCACATTTATCAATTTTAACTTTATTTATTATTGCAACCATCGCATCATTTATAGGGCTGTTAATTTTATATTATATCTGCCGTTTGATTTCAGAAGAACGTCTATATCGTTTTATTGATCGCCATGGTAAGTGGATTAAATTGAAAAGTAAGGATTTAAAGCGAGCAAATGATTGGTTTAAAAAGTATGGCGTATGGGCTGTATTTATCTGTCGTTTCATACCTGTATTACGTGTATTGATTACCATTCCAGCCGGTGTAAACCGCATGAATGTTGTGACATTTACCGTTATTTCATTAATAGGTACAACAATTTGGAATTTCGGTTTGATTTTACTAGGACGCACGTTGAGCGATAGCTTTGGTATGTTGATGACTGGTCTTCATACATATTCACGTATTATGTATGTTGTTATCATTATCGCAGTCATTTACTTTGCTATACGTTACATTGGCAAACGTAAGAGAGTAAAATAATATTGTTGTTAGCATAATGACAAAAATTTTAAATTTCTATAAACAAAAAGCAGTGAATCATTCCATCTATTGAAATGATTCACTGCTTTTTTAAGTTTATTTGGCATACTTTAGCTGAAAGTCACCTATCTTTATATAAAGAAATATTATTATTAACATGATAGTTATAGTTGTGAAATAAAAGGCTACCAACGGCTGAGAAATGATACCAATTAATAATGCACCGACAGTCATTCCAATATATCTCACAAAATTAAATACACCTAGCACTTTTCCTTTTATATGTTCAAATCTTTTAGAAATTATAGTAGACAGCAAAGCTGGCACAATACCAACACAAGTACCTAATATAAATATAATTACTGATAATATAATTACATTTGATTCGTTTAACCAACCAAACAAGAACGTAAATATAGCAAATCCAGTTATAGTAACACGAAGTATCATTATTTCATTATATTTTTTTGACAATCGTTTATAAAATAAACTTCCTAATATAACACTAACAGTAATAGGTAAAAACAAAACTCCTGATATGCCAACACCTATATCATAGGTATTATTTAATAATGTCGGTAAATAAACTAATATTGAAAAGTACGTCAAAAATATTAAAAATCCCAATGTCACTAAAGTAATAAACACTTTATCGGTTAAATATTTTTCTTCAATTTTTTCAGTTAATTTTACAATCCCTTTTTCAACATTTGGAATATCGATAAAAAAGATAATCAGTAATAATGCGATAGATATAACGAGCAAAAAACTAAAAATACCAATATAATCCCATCTTGCGCCTAAAGCACTCCCTAAGATTGGTGCCAAAGCTGGCGCACATGATAAAAATATTTGATAGTTCGCCATTGCTTGAGCTCTACCATTATCTGTACTTAGTTTGGCTAATAAAGTTAAAGTCACGAGAGGAATAATTCCGCAACCAATTGCTTGAAGTAATCTTGATATAGTAAACAATATAAAATTATGTGTCACTGCACAAATAAAGCTAGATATGATTACTATTCCCAAACCTGTTAAAAGTACTTTTTTCGAATCACGAGAATCTATACTTCTGCCAAGCACAATTTGCATAATTGCAACGATAAATATAAAGCCACCCACTGTAGCATTTATCCATAATATTGGTACTTGAAAATCGTCATATAGTCTCGGAATAATAGGCGTGTATATGTTTTGAATCAATGATGCAAAAAATGCTAAAAATCCTAGAACATATAATCTGATATTACTATTAGTCATTTAAACCATCTTCTTCTTTTTTTAATTCTTCTATACTACGGTTTAAAAACTCTATAATAACTGCCATTTCGTCATCATCAAACACTTTAAGCACTTCTTCATATTTTTTTACCGCTTTTTCATGTAATTCATCATGAATATAAGATAATTTTTTTCCTTCTTGCGTCAATAAATAATTAACTTCTCTTTTGTTAAATTCATTGTGCGATTCAACTACTAAGCCTTTCGATAAAAGTTTTTTTATCGATTTAGTAATCGCTGGTTTTGATACATTTAACATGTCAGACAAAAATTTATTATTCGCTTTATCATTATTATTAATCAACTCTATAATATGAAATTGTGTTAGAGATAAATCCAGTGCCTCATTCTCTTTTTTATACTGCCTTCTTTTATCGACATTTTCTCTTTCTATAATAAATTGTTGTAATTTTAAAATAACTTCTCTTTTCATATCCATTATTATTCCTCCCCTTCATTAGTTAACCGGTTAACTATATTATTATTTATCCCTCTTTTTTTGTCAAATATTGTTGCAATTAACATATATTTACTAATTTATGTACCATTTATTCCTCACAATATAAATCCTGTCTTCCACACAAATTGTTTTCGTCACTTTAATATGCCTTCTATCCAAAAAAGTTACTCATAACAAATTGCACATTTTAATAAATGTAACAATACCATTTGTAAATTCCCAAAAACCCTATTTTTATATCAATATTTTATATTATTAAAGTTTTTTAAAACCGTATTCTAATAACACTTGCCATGTGATAAAATTATTTTTATATATAAATACCAAAGATTCAGATTATTTAATTGTAAAGGAGATAGTGATATGGATGTTGTAACAGTCGAACATTTAACAAAGAAGATAGGAAATAAAACGATTCTTGAAGATATATCCTTAACGTTAAAACGTGGACACATTGTAGGTCTTGTTGGAGCGAATGGTGCAGGCAAAACGTCTTTAATGAAAGTTATATTGGGCTATTCAAGTTTTCAAAAAGGAAGTTTTAACGTCATTAAAAGCAAGGATAGCAAAACCAATATCGGTGCATTGATTGAAAATCCAGGAATATATCCTTTTATGACTGGATATGAAAACTTGAAGTTATTGAACGAATCAAAAAACACTCAAGATATCGATAAAATTGTTTCACAACTTCATATGGATGAATACATTCATAAAAAAGCTAAAACGTATTCTCTTGGTATGAAACAAAAATTAGGAATTGCTATAGCATTTTTAAATGATCCTCAATTTGTTATCTTAGATGAACCAATGAACGGCTTAGATCCAAAAGCTGTGCGAGATGTACGTGAATTGATTGTTCAAAAAGCGCAAGAAGGTGTTACTTTCTTAATTTCGAGTCATATTTTAAGTGAATTGGTTAAAATTACAAACTCTATCCTTATTATCAACAAAGGTAAAATTGTAACAGAAACATCGGAAGAAGAACTTAAACAATTTAAAGATAATGATTTAGAAAATGTATTACTAGACATCATAGAAAGGGAGGATCAAGCATAAAATGGGAACTTTAATTAAACAAGAATTTTTTAAATTATATAAGAAGAAATCAACTTTTATCGCACCGATTGTCTTTATTCTACTAATGGTTGCTCAAGGTTACATTGCTACAAAATACAATATCACGCCAAAGGAAACTTTCATTTCTGGTTTTAATGGTTTTTCATGGTTTGCACTTTTATTAATTATCCAAGCAAGTACAATCATTTCAATGGAATTTCATTACGGAACGATTAAAAATTTACTTTATCGTGAATATTCAAGAACAACTATGATTATTAGCAAAGTCATCACATTATTTATTATTTCTTTAATTTATTTTGCTATTACAATTATCGCTTCAATTGGTATTGGGTCTTTATTCTTTAATGATTTAAATATATTTGAAAGTAGCGGTAATCAATTATCTTTATTGAATCAATTATTATTAGTTAGTTTAGGCATATTTGTTGGCGTTTGGTTAGTTTTAAGCTTAACGTTACTATTATCATGCGCAACAAATTCAACGGGCGTAGCCATTGCAGTAGGTATTGTTTTTTATTTTGCAAGTACTATATTAGCAGTTATTCAAACGGCACTTTTAGAAAAAATTGAATTGCTAAAGTGGAACCCTATTAATATGATGAATATTATGATTCAAATAGTTGAAAAAGGTTTTAGTAAGTCAACGAAACTAGAACTTCATGAATTGTTTATTGGAAATATTGTTTATATTTCTATTTTCTTAATCCTTGTAGTATTTATTTTCAAGAAGAAAAATGTTTAGTAACTTAAAGTATTAGATGTCTAAATACACTCATATTCCATCGTAATTCAAAATCATTTTCAAATCCCTTCACCAAAATAATGGTGCGGGGATTTTTTCATCCAAACTTTAGCAATTCCTCACTTTTACATATCGTAATTTTTTAGGAAACTTACGAATATAAAAAATCCCTCATCTCATTTTTAAAATAAACATATCACTTCTCCACTTATTTTTGACTATACTACAACGCCTCCTAATGCTAAAATCCACAAAATTCTGCCCTCTATTCTTATCATTTCAAGCATACTTATTGAAAAATGTTAACGTTTTCTTGATAATCGTTGTAAGCGCATTTATTTTATAAACCAATGTTTGAAATATACTACAGGAGTGACACGTAATGACTCAAATTACTGAAAAAGAATTAAAAAAGAAGTATTTAGATTTGCTATCTCAACATTTTGATTCTCCAGAAAAGCTTGCAACTGAAATTATCAATTTGGAATCTATTTTAGAATTACCTAAAGGTACCGAGCATTTCGTCAGCGATTTACATGGTGAATATGAAGCATTTCAACACGTATTACGCAACGGTTCTGGGAATGTACGAGCGAAAATCAATGATATTTTTAAAGAAAAGCTTTCAACAAAGGAGCTCAATGACTTAACAGCTCTCGTATACTATCCAGAAGATAAATTAAAGCTGATTAAAAGTGATTTTCAAAGTTGTGGCCAACTTAATGTCTGGTATATCACAACGATTGAACATTTAATTGAATTGATTAAATACTGCTCTTCAAAATATACTCGTTCTAAACTACGTAAAGCATTGCCAAAGCAATATGTTTATATCATCGAAGAACTACTATATAAAAGTAACGAATATCAAAATAAAAAATCTTACTATGAGACGCTTGTTAACCAAGTGATTGAACTTAAACAAGCTGATGATTTAATTATAGGTCTTGCGTATTCTGTACAACGCTTAGTTGTTGATCATTTACACGTTGTCGGTGACATTTATGATCGTGGCCCGCAACCAGATAAAATCATGGATACGCTGATTAATTATCATTCTCTAGATATTCAATGGGGAAATCATGATGTGCTTTGGGTTGGTGCTTATGCAGGATCTAAAGTATGCTTAGCAAATTTACTTCGAATTTGTGCACGTTATGATAATTTAGATATTATCGAAGACGCTTATGGCATAAATTTAAGACCACTGCTTACTTTAGCTGAAAAATACTATGATGCAGATAATCCTGCTTTTAAACCTAAAAAAAGACCCGATAAACATGAACGTTTAACTCAACGTGAAGAAAGTCAGATTACTAAAATTCATCAAGCAATTGCGATGATTCAATTCAAGTTAGAAATACCAATTATTAAACGTCGTCCAAATTTCGAAATGGAAGAACGTCTTGTGCTTGAAAAAGTTAATTATGATACTAATGAAATTACGGTTTATGGTAATACATACCCATTGAAAGATACATGTTTCCAAACTGTCAATCGTGATAATCCTGCAGAATTACTACCTGAAGAAGAAGAAGTCATGAATAAACTATTATTATCTTTCCAACAATCTGAAAAATTACGTCGTCATATGTCATTTTTAATGCGTAAAGGTACGCTTTACTTACCATACAATGGAAATTTACTCATTCATGGATGTATTCCAGTTGATGAACAAGGTAAGATGGAATCATTTGAAATTGACGGAAAAACTTATAATGGTCAAGAATTATTAGACGTCTTTGAGTATCATGTGCGTAAATCATTTGACCATAAAGATCAAACTGACGATTTATCGACGGATTTAGTTTGGTATTTATGGACTGGGAAATATTCTTCATTATTTGGTAAGCGTGCCATGACAACGTTTGAGCGATACTTTATTGCGGATAAAGCTTCTCACAAGGAAGAAAAAAATCCATACTATCATCTTCGTGAAGATGTGAATATGGTTCGTAAAATGCTCAGTGATTTCGGATTAAATCCAGATGAAGGTCGCATTATTAATGGTCACACACCAGTGAAAGAAATTAATGGCGAAGATCCTATCAAGGCTGATGGAAAGATGCTTGTCATTGATGGCGGCTTTTCAAAGGCGTATCAGTCAACAACTGGCATTGCAGGATATACATTGTTGTACAATTCATTCGGAATGCAACTCGTTGCACATCAACAATTTAACGCTAAAGAAAAAATCCTTTCCGAAGGTATTGATGAACTTTCTATAAAGCGCGTCGTAGATAAAGAATTACAACGTAAGAAGATTCGTGATACTAATATTGGAAAAGAGTTACAAGATCAAATCGATATTTTAAAAATATTAATGCATGATCGTTATTTAGACTAAAGACGACATTTGATGCACGTATCGTCACTTATTTAGTGGTGCAGTGTTTA
Organism: Staphylococcus argenteus; assembly: GCF_000236925.1. Classification (NCBI taxonomy): domain Bacteria; kingdom Bacillati; phylum Bacillota; class Bacilli; order Caryophanales; family Staphylococcaceae; genus Staphylococcus; species Staphylococcus argenteus. The sequence continues at coordinate 2,538,750 of NC_016941.1, forward strand.
CGCACTGGCTACGTACACGTAATAATAAGAAAAAAGGCGACCTAGCTACACCGAAAAAAATCCCCTCACTGTTGCGAGTAGTGAGGGGATTGGTGTATCTATGCTAGTTCCTTGTTAACAGTGTTATAACATCTTTACAGTAAAAAATGCAAAATCAACTAACAAAATGACCGACGCCCCCGCTTCTACACCAATTTAACAAAATACTATATTAGTACTATATTTTTCATTAACATGTATGTTACATTTTCTATATTACTTAAAATTACGAAGGGACATTTTTAAATCATGCGTATCTTAAAAGAGTCCATTATTGTGGCATTTGCCTTTGTTGGTGTTGTCGTTGGTGCCGGCTTTGCTACTGGTCAAGAAATTTTCCAGTTTTTCACAAGTCATGGCGCGTATAGCATTTCAGGCATTATTGTTACAGGACTATTGATTACTTTAGATGGAATGATTGTCATGCATACAGGTCATCATCTAAAGTCTCGAAATCATTCTGATTCAATTAACTATTTCTTATACCCCTCTATTGCAAGAGGTTTTGATATTATTTTGACAATGTTTATGTTGTCTTTAGCTATTATTATGACTGCAGGTGGCGCATCAACCATTCATCAAAGTTTCAACTTACCATATTGGCTGAGCGCACTCATATTAGTCGCCTTCATTTTAGCAACACTGTTTCTAAAATTCGATCGTTTAATTGCTGTGCTTGGCGGTGTTACCCCATTTTTAATTGCGATTGTCATTATGATTGCCGTGTACTATTTCACAACGAGTCATCTTGATTTTACTGCCGCTAATAATGATGCTCAGATTCATAAGCAGAAATCATTATCACCTGGATGGTGGTTTGATGCGATTAACTATGCAAGCTTGCAAATTGCTGCTGCCTTCAGCTTCTTATCAGTGATGGGTAGCAAAGTTAAGTATCGTGACTCAACGTTATACGGTGGCTTCATTGGTGGTTTAATCATTACATTTTTACTCATGATGATTAACCTAGGTTTAATTTCTCAATTCGATAAAATTAAACACGTTGATTTACCCACATTAAAATTAGCAACACAAATGTCTCCGTCAATTGGTATTATTATGTCTGTCATTATGATACTTGTCATCTACAATACTGTTGTTGGATTAATGTATGCATTTGCGTCACGTTTCAGCGTTCCATTTAGCAAACGTTACTTCATCATAATTATTACAATGGCTGTCATCACTTATATTAGTACATTTATCGGTTTCATTTCATTAATTGGAAAAGTATTCCCTATTATGGGATTGTTCGGTTTCATCTTACTCATACCTGTACTCTATAAAGGTTTAATTAAGCGTATTGCCGGCAAATCACATATCGATTAAAATATCTATGCCATTGTAAAATTTAGTACAGCACTTCAAAATCAAAAAAGCGGGCAGATGAAAAGTAAAAATCTTTTCCATCTGTCCGCTTCCTAATAGAACCGTTATTTCTCAAGTATCTGTTGCCCAGTCGTTAATCCAGTTTCTGTAATTTCATGACCATTCACCCAAACTTCTTCGATTTGTGCCCCACGTGTCTTAAACAAGTTAATGACTTTTTCACTTGCAGCTAATGGCACAATAGGATCATGTTTTCCCATAGAAAGCAACACACTGACATCTGATAAATTCTTTGTTGACATTACTTCAATTGGATATAACGGTGCATATAACAATGCTTTTTTAAATGGTGCTTCTGAGCGCAACATTAAGTTAATCGCTATATTTGATCCATTTGAAAATCCTACAAGTACAGCCTTTTCAATATCAAAATCATAACGCTCAGCAGCTTCTTTAATGAAATCTAACAATTCTTGTCCACGAAATTCCAAATCTTCTTCATCATAAACACCTTCACCAAGACGTTTGAAATACCGGTTCATCCCATTTTCTGAAACTTGTCCTCTAATACTTAACAAGTGATAATTCTCATTCAATGCTTCGCCTAATGGCAATAAATCGAACTCATCGCCACCTGTACCATGCAATAATATTAGCGTTGGCGCACCTTTTTGTCCTTCTCTAAAAATATGTTCCATCACAAATCCCTCTCATTCCAATTAATCATGTTGACGCTTCGTATTAAAAGGTCTAACTTCTGATTCTATATATTCTCTTTTATTTTCTAAAAATGGTGGTAATGATAATCCTTCGCCTAATGTTTCATATGGTTCATCTTCCATAAATCCTGGTCCATCTGTTGAAATTTCTATTAAAATATGACCCACACGTGCATATAATGCTTCAAAATAGAAACGATTAACGATGCCTGAGTTGTTAATACCTAATTCTTTATATTTCGTTGCCCAAGCTTCTATTGCATCATGGTCCTTTACACGAAATGACACATGATGTACTTCACCATAACCTTGACGTGCTGCTGGCCCTTTATCATCTTTTATTAAGATTACCTGGCCACCATTACCACCTTCGCCAACTTCAAGTAATGCGACATTATCTTCATGTGCAATAGTTGTCATACCGTAAACAGTCTCTAAAATATTTTTAAAGTCGTCAAAATAACTCACTTTAATTTCAATGGGTCCTAAGCCATAAATCGCTTTATCTATTGGAACCGGTCCATTCTTCCATGGTACACCAGGTGCTACACCTTCATTTAACTCATCTGAAATTAATTGATACACTTGGCCGTCTACTTCTTCAAATGGCAACACTTTTTTACCAAATAGTTCTTGAATACCACCGTGTTTAACACCAAATTCATTAAAGCGATGTTCATAATACATTAATGCGTCATCGTTAGGCACTCTAAAAGACGGTCTTGTAATGGAATTTGTTCCTGCCTGCCCTTTTGGAATATTTGGAAAATCAAAGAACGTCATATCTGTACCTGCCGAACCTACATCATCTGCAAAAAATGTGTGATACGTATAAATATCATCTTGATTAACTGTCTTTTTAACTAAACGCATGCCTAATACTTCTGTAAAAAATTTATAATTACGTTCTGCATTATCTGTTATAGCAGTTACATGGTGTATACCTAGTAATTTATGATTATTTGTCATTTTATATACCCTCTTTATATCTTTAGTGTTTTTATCTCGAAATCGAGATATTTTAATGTAAATTTTTAGTGCACGTCTTACACTTCTGTAGATTGTGCACTTAGTTTCTTAAACGCTTGTTGTAAGATTGTTAATTCATCCTTTGTTAACACATCAAATGCCTTTGTTAATGTCTCAGCATGCTTAGGGAAAATATCTGCCATTTGACTTTGACCTTTTTCAGTTAAACAAGCCATGTATACACGTTTATCATCTTTATCCTTTTCACGTGTAATCCAACCTTTGTCCTCTAATTGGCTTACAACATATGAAATGCTGCTACTTGCAATTAATACGCGGTCTCTAATACGTTGAATTGGTTGCGGACCTTTGTTATAAAGCAACTCAAGCACTGCAAATTCAGTAATATTTAAGCCATATCGCTTTACGTCTTCTTTTGTAATTTGCTCTAATGTGTCTAATGCCCTATTCATTCCGACAAAAACATTGAGCGATTGTTTCGTTCGATCCATATCATCACCAACTTTTCATTTTATTTCGATTTCGAGATAAATTATATAGCTGAATGTATTTAATGTCAAGATACGTGTTTTCATCTTTATTTCAAATTGCACTTAATAAAAATGACTGCTTGTAGAGCGGCAATGTCGTCACATGACTGTCATGCACCTTTAACTCCGTTTAAGTTAAAATAGAATAGGGAAATATAATAATCATTCATGATAGGAGTTGATATGTATGAGTAACCTTGAAATTAAACAAGGCGAGAATAAATTCTATATTGGTGACGTTGAAAATCATGCATTAGCTGAAATTACATTCCGTTTTGTTGATAACAATGAAATTAATATTGACCACACAGGCGTGTCTGATGAACTTGGTGGTCAAGGTGTTGGCAAAAAATTAGTTAAAGCAGTTGTTGAACATGCAAGAGAAAATCATTTAAAAATTATTGCATCATGTTCTTTTGCTAAACATATGTTAGAAAAAGAAGATTCATATCAAGATGTGTATCTTGGATAAATAAATTTTGCGATGGTACGACTGTACCATCGCTTTTTTATGTGTTCGCATCAATATAAAATTACGGAACGTCATATTATTTTGAATTTAAAACTTTATGCTATCAATTCATTTTCTTTTCTGGTATACTTTTTATACTAACTTATAGAAAATAGAAAACGAGGCGATGCACGATGGCATTTCACGATAAAACAGCAACACAAGTAACAAATATCGAGCTGAATGTAAGAGATTTAAATTTAATGACAACATTTTATAAAAATATTTTAGGACTATCTGTTAAAAGTTCTGATGATAACACAACCGTTTTATCTGTTGGTAATGGTGGCCACACATTAACGTTACATTTATTAGAAGACGGACGTCAGCCTTCCCCACGTGAAGCAGGACTATTTCATATCGCATTTTTATTACCAACTACTGAGGATTTAGCTAACTTCTTATATTTTGTGGCACACAAAAATATGGGTATCGACGCTGGCGATCATTTAGTAAGTGAAGCTTTATATTTTAATGACCCAGAAGGTAATGGTATTGAAGTATACCGTGATAGACCTTCATCTTCATGGGAATGGCAAAATGACAAAGTTAAAATGGATACTTTAGAAGTTGATAGCCAAACATTATTAACACACCGTACTGATGAAGGATGGCAAGGTATGCCAGCAAAAGGAATGATTGGACATTTACATTTAAAAACACATGATTTAAATGCAGCATATCAATGCTACATTGAACAATTAGGATTCCAACATGTGTCTGATTTTCCACGTGCGCTATTTATGTCAACGAATCATTATCACCATCATATTGCTGCTAATACTTGGCAATCCAATCAAGCAAGACAAAACAATGCACAAAGTTATGGATTAACTCATATTGATATTTATCAACCTGATGCCCCAACACATACATTTACGGCACCAGAAGGGTTTGACATCACAGTTCATTCAAATACTGACCTTGTTCCAGAAAAATAATCATCAACGCTTACTTAATAAAATTATTCAAGCAAAAGCCTGCGATTTATATATATGTAATCGCAGGCTTTTATGCTAACTTTTTAATTTTATATATTTAGACATACTGTGATTTATTTATTCTTTTGGTCCAACCCATTCAATAACATCTTCATATGCTTGGCGTGTTTTATTTTTCGGTGGATCTTGTTGTCTGTAGCCAAATGCGACCATCACTGACAAACCAAATTGCTCAGTATCTAAGATGCCTTTATTCGCTAAAATATCTGTTACTGTATCCAGACTAAAACCTTCCATTGGACATGAATCAACACCTAATAATGCAGCTGTTGTCATCATATTCCCCAGTGCGATATACGTTTGTTTACTTGACCAGTCATACAACGCTTGTTCATTATCACTAATGTGGAAATCTGCTTGGAATGCATCGAATTTTTGTTCAACAGCTGGAATCGTTTGCGCTTCATACTTTTTAATATCTCGTAACATATGCTGTACATACGGCGATCTTGACGTTACATTTTTTCGCGCAAAAATTAACACAAAATGACTAGCAGTTTCTAATTGTTTTGCTGCACCCCAGCTGTGTGCTTTTAATTCATCACGTAACGCTTGATCTTGAATCACGACAAACTTCCAAGGTTCTAACCCAAGAGAACTTGGAGACAATCTACCTGACTCTAATATTGTTTCAAAATCTTCTTTCGAAACTTTCTTTTGTGGATCGAATTGCTTAGTCGCATGTCTGAAATGAAATGCATCCATAATTGTTTGATTCATATTGCTCATTGAACATAGCCTCCAATTTTTATATTTATTGCTATACAAATTATACTTCATGTTCAAATAAGACTAAAGTAATCCGTTTTCAATCCAGTATAACTTGTGCACACGTTATAGGCTTTCTACAATTAAACACGTTTTTGAATTTTGAAAAATTTAGTGTTATAATATATTTGTGATATTTTTCACAATTAAATTGTGGCGTGATTTTAATGTGCATGACCTTTAATTTCACTCATTTACTTTTCAATCTTTTAAAAGCGAGGTTTTTAATAATGACAAAAATTATGTTCTTCGGTACGCGTGATTATGAGAAAGAGATGGCATTAAATTGGGGGAAAAAGAATAACGTCGAAGTAACTACTTCTAAAGAGCTATTATCAAGTGCTACAGTCGATCAATTAAAAGACTACGATGGCGTAACTACAATGCAATTTGGTAAGTTAGAAAATGATGTTTATCCTAAATTAGAATCTTACGGTATTAAACAAATTGCACAACGTACTGCTGGATTTGATATGTATGATTTAGATTTAGCTAAAAAACACAATATTGTGGTATCTAACGTTCCAAGTTATTCACCTGAAACTATTGCAGAGTATTCTGTTTCTATCGCCCTACAATTAGTGCGTCGCTTCCCAGATATTGAACGCCGTGTACAAGCACATGATTTTACTTGGCAAGCAGAAATCATGTCTAAACCAGTTAAAAATATGACTGTTGCAATTATCGGTACGGGTCGTATCGGTGCTGCTACAGCTAAAATATATGCAGGATTTGGTGCTACAATTACTGCTTATGACGCTTATCCTAATAAAGATTTAGACTTTTTAACTTACAAAGATAGTGTTAAAGAAGCTATTAAAGATGCCGATATTATTTCTTTACATGTTCCAGCGAACAAAGAAAGCTATCATTTATTCGATAAAGCAATGTTTGATCATGTGAAAAAAGGTGCAATCTTAGTTAACGCAGCACGTGGTGCAGTCATCAATACACCTGATTTAATCGCTGCAGTGAACGATGGTACTTTGTTAGGTGCTGCGATTGATACTTATGAAAATGAAGCAGCATACTTCACAAATGACTGGACTAATAAAGACATTGACGATAAAACATTATTAGAGTTAATCGAACATGAAAGAATTTTAGTAACACCACATATTGCTTTCTTCTCTGATGAAGCAGTACAAAACCTTGTTGAAGGTGGTTTAAACGCAGCATTATCTGTCATTAACACTGGTACATGTGAAACACGTTTAAATTAATATATATTTAAAAGCAAAGGCGCGCCATGTGCCTTTGCTTTTTATTTTGTATATCTGTATCAAAATCGATTTGATTAAAATCCGCTTTATTTTATCATCTATTCAAATGATTGTAGTGCGCTTATTTTACTATGGCATTATTGCCTAACCTGTTTGAGATATATTAATATTTGATGATTCGTATTCAAAGTTTTCATTTAACATGTATTTAGTATCATGATAGCTGCTTCATTGATGATATACTACCTACTTTTTCAACACTTCTTGTTCGATAATCGTTAAAACACCCTGCTTATCATTACTTGGAGCGACAGCAGAGGCAATACTGAACAATTCTTCATCATGACTATTTTCCATCACATAACTATGCTTAGCGAACGCAAGCATATCTTTATCATTATTCGCATCTCCGAAGGCCATGAGCTCTGAAGAAGACATTTCCCATTTATCTAACAATCGTTTTAATGCCTGTCCTTTAGTCATGTTTGGCATAATAATATCAATACTATCGTGCCCACTTGAGACAAGTTTAATATCATTGCTGAATTGCATCGCTACTTCTTCATCAACATTCGGATGCGTCTCACGATTAATATTAAATGCTATTTTGACATAATCATCCTCAGGTAATTGTTGTAGACTGTCAATTTCTTTTAACTGATGATAATAAAATCTCGTATCTTCTTTAAATGCTTCAGAAGTACGTTTCAAAATATACGCGCTTTTCAAACCACAGATGACGAGTTGATCAATACCTTGGTTCATATTTAAGTAATCGACAACCTGTTGAAACACCTGACGATTAAAGCTTTTATAATTATATAACTCATTGCCTTTATAAATAACTGCACCATTTTCAGAAATAAAATACATATCTCTATCCCCGAAAATAGACTTCAACTTCGCATATTGATTGCCACTCGCAGCAATAAATGTAATATCTCTATTTCTAAGTTCAGTAAAAATCGCTTCAAATCTTGATTTATCGTATGTCTTTTTCGAATCTAAAAACGTCCCGTCCATATCTACCGCAATAGCCTTAACCATGATTATCCTCCTCATTGCTCTTTTAGTCGTCTTCATTATATCCATCTCACGACAAGCAATGAAGTTTGTCATACCACAATGAACCTATATTCACATTTTGAAATTGCTTTCATATATGCAAAACACATTACACTGGATATTTGATTGCATTCTATCTCAGAACAAACAAAAAACAGTCTCGCAATCAAGACTGTTTTCTACTAAATATATTAATCCATTAGCGCAATGGATTATTTAACTTCTGTAGCTACAAAAATTTTACGTTTTTCCCAAACGCCTGTTTTTTCATTGTAATCATCACAAGTAATTAATGTTAATTGTTTATCTTTTCCTTTTTGTTCATCTAGAACTTCTACATCTGTAGGCTTAACATCTCTTATACTTGTCATTTTATACTTACGCGTCTCATTACCAACTTTGAAGTACACCATACTTCCTTTTTTGGCTGCTTTAAGATTTGTAAATTGATAGTTCGGACGGTCAATAAATGTGTGTCCTGCAATTGAAATATTTTGATCATCTAGTGATTCATTTTCTTCTGCAAAGCTTACACCTCTATTTAATTGTTCAGGTGTTGCTGGTCCTGGATATACTGGTTCTTTAATATCAGCATCTGGAATTTCAATATATCCTGCCACTTTCGATTTATCTTTCGGAATTTGAGGTTTAGCTTGCTGATTTTTATCTTTACTCGCCTGTTCTTTTACATTTTTATCATATTGTTCAATCTTTTCATCTTTATCTTTATCGTGAAGATAATTATCGATATGTGGTTTAGCAAACAAATATGCTGCCACTAGGATAAGTACCACACCAGCGATTGTCATTAATCGATTTGTCCATTTTTTCATACGTTAAGGCTCCTTTTATACATTTCACAATGCCTATTAACATTTCATATAGTATACCATTAATTTCAAAATGACTCATAGCAATTCATTTTATATTATAAAATTTGCACATATACTTTTACGTTAGATTTCATTACACATATTTGCATTCAAATAACGAAACGCTTTTAATAATTACTAAGGGGGAATAGTTATGATTAGATGCGCTAAAAAAGAAGACTTAAACGCTATATTAGCGATATACAACGATGCCATTATCAATACTACAGCTGTTTATACTTATGAACCACAAACCATAGACGAACGTGTCGCATGGTTTGAAACGAAACAACGTAAGCATGAGCCTATCTTTGTATTTGAGGAAAATGGAAGTGTCTTAGGGTTTGCGACGTTCGGTTCGTTTAGACCTTGGCCAGCATATTTATATACAATTGAACATTCTATTTATGTCGATGCTTCAGCTAGAGGAAAAGGTATAGCTAGTCAATTATTACAACATTTAATTGTGGAGGCAAAAGCTAAAGGTTATCGTGCGCTAGTTGCAGGCATCGATGCTTCCAACAAAGCGAGTATTCAATTGCATCAAAAGTTTGCTTTTAAGCATGCCGGCACACTGACCAATGTAGGTTTTAAATTTAATCGATGGTTAGATTTAGCGTTTTACGAATTAGATTTACAAGACTAGTAATGTTTAAATCACATATTAAAAACAAGACAACCATGTCAATTCACATAACATAACATACCAACATATAAAATTGTAAACTTCTCAGGGGAGTGGGACAGAAATGATATTTTCGCAAAATTTATTTCGTCGTCCCACCCCGGCAAGGTTGACTAGAATCGAAAAAAGCTTGTTACAAGCGCATTTTCGTTCAGTCAACTACTGCCAATATAACTTTGTAGAGCATATTACATTGATTTACATTGTCCCCTTTATTTTTCATTCCAAATACTATCCCCATAGCTCTTTGATTTAACGCTTTTTCTCAATAACAAAACGAATATAGTAGAACATGAAAACGATAATCATGCTGAGTGATAAAGATTTAAATAATAGATTGACCCACGTTCCCTCAGTCGTATATCCATATGTAATCGTTGTGTTAATGATGAATGCTATAAAGATGATTGATAGTCTTAGCATATCATCACTCCTTTTAAGTTATTTTAGATATACGGGGGCGCTTTTGCAATCACTATTTTGATGAGAATGAATTTGCCATAAATTTTTCAACTTCATCAGAGATACTTAAGAAGCATCTATCTGGTACTAATAATCCAGACAGATGCTTCTTTTTTATCAATATTTTATTGTAATGGGCTTAATTATTTTTCACCATATCTTCAGCTGTGCCAAAGATTTTACGTTTAATTGCCTCTCCAGTTGGTGTGCCAGCTAATCCACCCAATCCTGTTTCACGTAATGATGCAGGAAGGTTACGACCAACCTTATCCATTGCTTCAATAACTTCATCAACAGGAATTCTACTTTCAATACCCGCTAATGCTAAATCTGCTGAAATTAAAGCGTTGCCAGAACCGATTGCATTTCTCATAACACAAGGAATTTCAACAAGTCCTGCTACTGGGTCACAAACTAAACCTAATAAATTACTTATCGCTAGTGCCATTGCATGCCCAGAGGCTTCTGGTGATCCTCCGAAAATAGCTACTGCTGCAGCTGCCGCCATTGCAGATGCAGAACCCACTTCTGCTTGGCACCCACCTGTCGCACCAGCTACACTTGCATTGTTCGCTACGACACGTCCAAACAATGCTGATGTAAATAAGAAATCAATCATTTGATCTTCTGTTAAGTCATGTGTTTTTTCTAATTTAAAAAGTGCACCGGGAATGGTACCCGAGGAACCAGCTGTTGGTGTCGCACAAATGATACCCATAGCAGCATTGACTTCATTTGTTGCGATGGCACCTTTTACTGCGTCAATCATTTCATAACCTGACAAGGCATGATGTGTTTCATTATAATCACGTAATTTTGCTGCGTCATGACCAGTGTAGCCCGTAACACTTTCAACACCGTCACCTGTAGTACCTTTGATTACTGCATCTCGCATGACATCTAAATTTTGTTTCATTTGCGCTCGCACTTCATCACGTGATTTACCGCTCAATTCCATTTCTTCTTTAACCATGATTTCCGCAAATGAAATTTTATTTTCTACGGCATAATCTATAGTCTCTCTAATTGAATCAAACATGTTTATTCCCCCTCTAATTTATATAGGAAACGTTTACGTCACTGTATTTATTTTTAATTGTATTTAATGTTGATTCTGAGATTGCTTTATTTAATGGTAAAACAACTAAACATTTATCTACATCTATATTAATAAGTTCGTCTTTACAGTCCAATTTCATATCATTGATATCATTAATAAAATGATTCACTTGAGCTTTAGTCATGTGTCCATCTACAACTAAGATTGGTAATCCATGATTCAAATCTACTTCTAAACCATTTATATGAATACCTTTAATTTTAATTGTACCACCACCAATTGAAATACCGATAATTTCAATATAGCGTCCATCATTACGAGATGATTTAATGTAAGCACAGTTTGGATGTTGACCGATACTGTCCCCTTCTTCTTCAATGATATCTATTTTAATACCATCATCAGCTGCAATTTCTAAAGCAGACTTAATTCGGTTATCAAATGTTGAATATCCCATTGCTCCACCAACAATAGCGACATCTGTTCCATGCCCTTGATGTGTTTGAGCAAATGATTCATAATAATGTATTTCTATATTTTTTGGAATATCTCCCAATATTGCACGTGCTGAATTCCCAATCTTTACTGCACCAGCCGTATGAGAACTTGAAGGTCCCATCATAACTGGTCCGATGATATCGAAAGCACTTTGATAATCATAGCTTTTTGCCATAATTAAACACTCTCCTTAATACGATTCTTTTTGCTCGGCATTTTAAAGTTGATATTCATTAAATTAAACTTATTGATTAATGTTCCAATAATATAAGCTAAGACAATGCTGACAATAATCACTGTTGCGATTGTTACAATTGATGTCACTGCATTATTAAAGCCAAATAATACGATAGCTCCGGCTATTGGCGTTGCCATACCTTTAACACCTATCACTAGTCCACTAAATGTTACGATACATGCATTCACAACACCAATCAGTGCATTTGAACCATATAGTTGTATTGGGTATTGCGCTATTAAATCGATTTGCGTCAATGGTTCAATACAAACTGCAAATGCTTTTGAAGGTCCACCGATATTTAATTTTCGGAATAAAATAAGGTTAACAAATGAGCTACCTGTACATGTGAGTGCCCCAATAGCCATAGGAACACCTGTAAGTCCTAATAAACTTGTTAATACCATTGAACTTAGCGGCGTCATTCCTGTAACTGGAATTACTAGTCCTAAAATAACCGCTAATGCATATGGATTATTATCACCTACTGCAGTAACTGCACTACCTATTTGTTTAAGAGTTGCTAATACTCCAGGAGTAATAATTGATGCAAGTCCGAAAGCAATTGCTGGCGCAAATAAGATCACCACAATTAAGTCCAAGCCTTCTGGCACTTTCTTTTCAATCCATTTAATAAGAAATGCAACTGCATACGCTGCGATGAATGCTGGTAATAGTTTGAAGTCATGTAATACTAAACCAACAATGACCGCAAATACTGGTGCAACGCCTAAGTTTAAGCATGTTAGAATACCTACTGCGATACCGCTTAAACTTCCTGCTAAATCCCCAATATCTTGTAAAAACTTAATGTCAAATACGCCACCAATAGCGTAACTTAAGAATGCTTGTGGTAGAAATGTCGCACAAGCCGCACCGGACAATGCTTGTAGTCCTTGTTTACCGTACGGTGCATACTTTAAAAACAGCGTCATGATCACTAAAACCAAGACTAGTGTGCCTACACCTAACAGAATATCCATTTCCCAAAAACCTCTCTCTATTTAATTTATTTTCAGACCATAAACATCGTACACCCTTAAGAAAACGTTTTCAACTTTTATCTGTTATCAAATCAAATATTTAAGTGAAATATTTCATAATTGTGAAAGTTTTTTAAAAGATATTGTTTAAATAACTGCTTATATTGCTAATAATATAAGTAAATAAACTTATTACTCTAAATAACATTCAATAGTCAGACAGTTATTTATTAAAAATCCAACAAATCTAGAATGGAAATAATTCTAAAAATTTTCAATCTTTGAATAAATTCGCTTTTGGGCTATTTTTATATTTTTTTACCTGAGCTTTTTTTGTAATAAACACACCATATTCAAAAATAACTTATTACACATATATTTGCAATACGTTTATAAAAGTAAGATATTATTTCTAGTTTTCTGATAGGAATGATGATGACTTTCAGTTTGAACCTTTACTTTTTTTAATCTCAAATTTACATTAAATTAACAATGATTCGTTACACTTAAGTTGAAAATAATTACCATAACTAAATGGAGGCGGTATAGATGCAATTAAGTCATTCCGTTAAAGTTGCAATTTCTATCTATTTAGCACTTATCTTTATAACTTTCACTTCTTATTTAGTCATTATTTTATATACGAGCATGACTGGGCATGATGTGTCACATTTCGTGTTAGATATTCAGCATTCTCATCACGGAGCGCTTTCACAAAAACATTTGAGTTTGCCTGAAATTTCATTTAAATAATCCTCATCTTACTATCTATAAAATCCCATAACCTTTGTAGTTAAAATCCTCATCTAGATACTTACATCTTAGATGTTTTTTTATTTTTTCATTTCCCTCTCCTTTAAAAATCGATATAATAAACTAAATCATTATTGAGCACTGACATTTTTCAATTCGTCGGTGTTGAGTTTTAAGGGGTGAGATATTTGGCGAATAATCATTCAGCTTTGCGCTTAAAAGGTATTTTATTAGCAATAACAGGCGCGTGTTTATGGGGATTAGGTGGTACAGTTTCCGATTTTCTTTTTAAACATCATAATATCGATATCGATTGGTATGTCACTGCTCGACTTGTAATTAGTGGTATTTTCTTACTTATTATGTACAAAATGATGCAACCCAAACGTTCTATTTTTAGCGTGTTCCAAGATCGACAAATGCTAGGTAAATTATTGATTTTCAGCATACTCGGTATGTTAGTTGTACAATATGCTTATATGGCATCTATTAATACAGGCAATGCTGCTATCGCGACGCTATTACAATATATTGCACCTGTGTATATCATTGTTTGGTTTGTTTTAAGAGGTGTTGCTAAACTTACATTATTTGATGTACTTGCTATCGTCATGACACTAGTAGGCACATTTTTATTATTAACTAACGGTTCATTCTCTAACTTAGTCGTTAATCCTGCAAGTTTATTCTGGGGCATTTTAGCTGGTGTTGCACTTGCATTTTATACAATTTATCCATCAGAATTACTTAACCGCTATGGTTCGATTCTAATTGTCGGGTGGGCAATGCTTATTTCTGGCATTGCAATGAATTTACGTCATCCAATTTGGCAAATCAATATTTCAGAATGGGGATTATCTACAATTTTATTTTTACTATTTGGTATTATCGGCGGTACCGCACTCGCGTTTTATTTCTTTATCGACAGTTTACAATACATATCGGCGAAAGAAACAACACTATTCGGAACTGTTGAACCTGTAGTAGCAGTCATCGCAAGCAGTTTGTGGTTACATGTGGCGTTCAAATCATTTCAGATTGTCGGTATTATTTTAATTATGATTTTGATATTATTACTATCGCTTAAAAAACAACCTAAAGAAATACATGAATAAGAAAACTCTGATTATCACATTAGCAAGTAACTACTTTTTATAAACGTAGCTACATCATTTGTGATATCAGAGTTTTTTATTTTAGTCGATAATATTTTTAATTTGATATAAGAAACGTCGACGTTCAGGAATTGGAAATACTGGATAAATATGGAATTGGTAATACCCAGGTATAAAGTCATGTTCAATACCTTTCGCACTCAACAATTGCGATAAGTTCAAAGCATCTGGATACAGTACTTCTTTTGTGCCAACAGTTAATGTAATACGACCTAGACCATCTAAGTCACCATTAATTGGTGATACCTTGTAGTCGTCTAAAGGTGTGTCCCCTGCCCATTGTTCAGCTAAGAACACACTACCTTCCACACCTACCATTGGGTCTTTCTTTAAGTAGTCAGGAATTTCAGGATGCTGCATCGTTGCATCTAAAACTGGTGAAATTAATACAATATGTCCTGGTTGCACAATATGTTTTTCTTTTAATAATTGAGCAAATGATAAAGCAATTTGACCGCCCGCAGAGTCACCCATTACAACGATCTGTTTAGAATCTGCTACTTGATTCAATAAATCATGATATAGCTTTTCAAAAAGTACATACGTCGCTTGATAATCTTGATGCGGAATTTTCGGATACACTGGCATAATCACTTTAGCATCAAGTATTTCTGCAAGTTCATCAATAAATTCGAAATGAATTTTGAGTGGGTCTTGGAACCATGCGCCTCCATGTGCATATAATACCACTCGTTGATGCTTGTCTTCTTTATCATTAATGGTATAAACGGTTGAACCGTATTGCTTATCTACTGTTACTGGCATCTTAAATTGATAATTGGTGCCCTCATATTCACCTGCTGTCTCTGGCGCCATCTTTTCTAGTGCTTTCATTGCTTCTTCTTTATACATAAAACGACGCTTTGCTCTTGATAAACGTATACCTACCTCTAACATATAACTTTTCACACTGCGTTTTTCTTTAATTCTAATATGTGCGTATGCCGCTACTAAAAATGCAAACGCTAGTGTAGACCATTTTTTACGCATTTGTCGTCACTCCTCTTTGATGATTTCTACTATAGTATTAATGTACCATGCTGATTCTATTTACTACCAATATTTACTGGGAAATAAACGATGCTGTCCACACCACATTGAAAATAAAAGTTATTGGCGAATCACAAGTTACGATGTTACGTTTCACCTTTCTCGTGATTCAAACTATCATTCATTTGTTTAAGTTGGTGTTCAAAACGTTGCATATCGATAAAACGACCTTGTCGATGCATTTCTTTTCCATTCATAAAAATCAAATCAACAGGTACTGTAAATATATTCAATTCACCAGCAATGGCTCCCACATGACTTTGATTTATAACTGCTAACGGCACATTGGGATATGATTTCATCAAGTCTTCAATTTGTGGTAAGACCGCATGACAAACACTACATTGATCGCGCATGACATGTACGACTGCTAACGGATGCTGATTTATAAATGCTTGGAATGCTTCGACACTATTTAATTGCTTAACCATTTCGAACACCTTCTTACGTTTTTTATTTTAATACGGTAATTACTTTGAAGTTAAAATATCTTGAAATACTTGTGGAACACGTGTAATTTTCTTATCGCTCAATCGGTAAAAACCACCTGTCTGTGTACCAATGCAATGCACTCCACTTGGAGATACGATTTCAAACTTAAATACCCATTTCATTTTACTAGCTTTAACTAAATAAATGCGACCTACTGGTTTATCATGTATCGTTACTGGTACTTTGTATTCTGCTTCAGTTTTCATAAGTATAGGTGAAATGCCTTGGTTGATCATAGTTGAGTAATTCATATGCTGATTTATAAAAACTGTTCTCAAATCTTCGAACCATCTAATATAAACGATATTACTAACGACACCCATTGCATCAATGTCGTAACCATTCACTTCAATTTCTTTTTCTGCAACTAATAGACCTTCTGTTGTCATAATGACAAATCTCCTTATCTTACAAATAGATTTAAAATCATGTTAATTTATTTTTATTACTTTCATGATAAAAATACAAGCAATTGAACTTTATTACGGAAAATCAAACTTTTCAATGACGCTATTAATTTGGCAAGTCGCGAAGATGCATTTTTTTAAAAATCCGTCGAAAGTCCATTCACTTTTCACAAAAAACACCTACTCTATTTCATTGATATTTCGGTTATCCGTCGCTGTATATATATATAAATCTGTATATAAAAAGACAGTAGCCTATTTTAAACTACTGCCTTTTATGTGATATACATTTCAAAATCTACTTCGAGTACGAACTACGAATGATTAGAAGTTCATGCAATTGAAATACTTTTTCATATTTAATGATTATTTTACTATCATGATTAACTTACCTGGATCAACATCTTTTACGTCTTCAATCTCAAGTTTTTTGTCCTCGAGATTAGTAATAATAATAGGTGTTACAATACTTGGCGCATGCGCTTTTAAGTATGCTAAATTCACTTTCATTAACGGTTGACCTTGTGTCACTTTTTCATCCACATTAATTAGACTTTCGAATCCTTCACCATTCAGTTTCACTGTATCGATACCAATATGAATAAGTACTTCGACACCACTTTCAGATTCTAAACCTATCGCATGTTTTGTAGGGAAGATTGTTTTCACTGTACCGTCAAACGGTGCGACAATTTCACCTTTTTCAGGGATAAAGCCAACACCATCACCCATCATTTTACCTGCAAACACTTGATCAGGTACTTCTGATAATGGAATAATTTGGCCGACACCTGGTGCATAGATTTCTGTTGAACCAAGTGCTTCCACGTGAACTGGTTCATCTGACATTTCTTCTGTTACTGTCGTTTCACTTGGTTTCGTAATTTCACCGCTCATAATCTTCGCCATATCATGTTTAATTTGATCTGATTTTGGACCAAAGATAGCTTGCATATTATTTCCAACTTCTAATACACCTGATGCGCCTAAAGCTTTAATACCTGCTACATCCACTTTAGATTTATCAACCACTTCTACGCGCAGACGTGTAATACATGCATCTAAATGTTTAATATTTTCTTTTCCACCCATTGCATCTAATACATCAAATGGTAGTTTTGCGACACTTGAGTTACGAATTTCAGTTTCTTCATCTTCACGACCTGGTGTTTTCAATTTAAACTTACGAATTGCAAAATCAAATAAGAAGTAATACACAACAGCGTATACGATACCAACAGGAATAACTAACAACGCATGGCTACGATCCCAGTTTAATAAACCATATAAAATATAATCTATGAACCCACCTGAGAATGTCATACCAATTTTAACGCCTAATAAATGCATCACTAAGAATGACGTACCAGCTAATATTACATGGATACCGTAAAGTACTGGTGCTACAAATAAGAATGAAAATTCTAATGGCTCAGTGATACCAGTTAAAAATGCAGTTAATCCTGCTGATAGCATTAAACCACCAACAACTTTTTTACGTTCTGGGCGAGCATTTTTATAAATAGCAAATGCTGCCGCTGGTAAACCAAACATCATAAATGGATATTTACCTGTAGTAAATGCACCAGCAGTAAACGGAACACCATCTTTCAATTGTGCCATCCAAATACGTTGGTCACCACGTACTAATTCACCTGCGTGATTAGTATAACTTCCAAATTCAAACCAGAACGGCGAATAGAAAATATGATGTAAACCAAATGGAATTAAAGAACGTTCAATAATTCCGAATATAAACGTTGTTAATGTTAAATTTTTATTTAATAAGAAATTCGATAAACTATTTAATCCATCTTGGATTGGTGGCCACGCAAAGCTTAAAACCACACCTGTTGCAATTGCTACGACCGATGTCACAATCGGTACAAATCGTTTACCTGCAAAGAATCCTAAAAATGGTGGTAGTGTAATGTTATAAAATTTGTTGTAACACCATGCGGCTAATGCACCCATGATAATACCACCAAATACACCCGTTTGTAATGTTGGAATACCTAATACTAAGGCATGTGCTGGATCTTTCGCTGCTTGACTTAATTCTTTTGCACCCTTGGCATATGAGAAAATGTCATCAATTGTAATGTGCAACACTTTCCCCATTGTTGCATTCATAATTAAGTAACCTACTAGCGCCGCTAATGCTGCAACACCGTCTCCTCCTGCTAATCCAAGTGCTGTACCAACCGCAAATAATAATGGCAAGTTATCAAATACGACTTGTCCTGCTGCTTCCATGACCGACGAAATCATTACAATGATATCGTTTTTTAACCATGGTGCAATTTCTACTAATTGTTCGTTGTGCATTGCGTTACCAAACGCTAATAAAATACCAGCTGCTGGTAAAATCGCAACAGGTAACATTAATGCTTTACCGATACGTTGCAATTGTCCAAACAATTTCTTAAACATATAAACATCCCCTATCTCAATTTCCGCTTCCATGTACAAAAAAGCAGGCATGAACAAACAAGACTATCTTCATAGTACGGTTGTTTGCTCATGCCTGCATTACCAGTAACACGCAAGTGATATTTAATTCATAGCCATTATACATATTTATAAAAGCGTTTTCAACAACTTTTTTTAAATTTCACAACCTTTATCATGCGCATCTCTTTGTATATAAAAATAAAACGGTAACTTCTATTTAATTCAAACAGAAATTACCGTTATAACAGTTAAATTAAACTATGACAATCTTTCAATCAGTTATATGAAACGTTTTGCTGCAACTGAAATAGGTGGGATTTGATCTAAATCTAAATGTTTATCTTCAGTAATCGATCTGAATGCCCATTTACCGTAACCAAACGCTTCTTCATTTACAATTTTACCTGGTAATGGCGCTGCATTAGGATCAACATAAACATCTACAATTGTTGGTACATCTTGTGCTAGTGCCTCTTCTACAATAGCATCTACTTCGCTAGCACTTTTAATTGTATAACCTTTACCACCTGCTGCCTCAGCAAATTTCGCATGATCCATATCAGAGAAATCAACCGCATATTCTAATTCACCAGCAGCTTGTTGTTCATATTTAATAAACGCTAATTGCTTATTATTTAAAACAAATACTGTTAATGGTAAATCATATTGTACAGCTGTAGCAAAGTCTTGCATTACCATTTGGAATGCACCGTCACCAGCAATAGCGATGGCTTGTCGATTTGGATATGCAATTTTTGATGCCATTGCACCTGGAAGACCGCAACCCATTGTACCTAACCAACTTGAAATGATGAACTTATTATTTACACCTAAGTTTAAATAACGCGTTGACCAAACAGTTGCTGTACCAACATCTGCTGAAATCACTGCATCATCTTTAATAAATTGATTGATTGATGCCATTAATCTTTCTGGACGTAATGGTTTACTATTATTATTTTTATCTTGTTCCATCCATTTATCCCAAACCGCTTTACGTTCTAACGTTTTGTTTAAGAATGGTCTCTCAGCAACATGTTTAATATTTTCAGTTAACTGATGCAAGGCAATTTTACTATCTCCCACAATACCTACGTTAATATTGAAACGGTGCCCGATATTTTTAGGGTTTGTATCAATTTGAATTGCTTTAATATTCTTCTTAGGTAAGTAATCTACATATGGATAGTTTGTACCAACCATAATTAGTAAGTCAGCATCCTGCATCGTTTGATATGATGTTTTCGTTCCAATTTTACCCAAGTTACCTATACTGTATGGATGATCATCAGGTAATATCGTTTTAGCAGGTAATGTATGAACGACTGGAATTTTAGCCGCTTCAATAAATGCGCGTAACTCATCTTTCGCCTGTTTCGCACCAACACCAACTAACATAACTGGCTTTTTACTTTTATTAATTAATTTAACAGCTTTTTTGATGTCTTTATATTTTGGTGATACAACTGTTGGTCTAGACGTATCAACTGGTTTATTTGTTGTATCTTTAATTTTTTCAGTTAATAGGTCATTAGGACAAATAACAACAGCTACACCCTTTTGTTCATAAGCTGTACGAATCGCTTCATTAACGATTTCAAAAACATTGTCACCTTTTTCAATCTGATGATTAAAAACAGCCACATCTTCACATAATTTTTGTAAATTTGCTTCTTGGAATGCTTTAGTTCCAAGTGCTGTACTATTCGTTTGTCCAGATAAAATTAATTGTGGTACGTTATCCATTTTGGCATCGTACATACCATTTAATAAATGGATTAAACCAGGTCCACCAATACTTAATGCAACACCGATTTTACCTGTAAGTTTCGTATAACCCGCAGCAGCTAAACTTGCTACTTCTTCATGACGTACATGATAAAATTTGAATTGATCTCTTACTGTACGCAAACTATCTACTACTGCGTCAATTGAGTCTCCCGGAATACCATATAAATGATCTATATCCCATGCTTGTAGTGCTTTTACTAATGCTTCATTCGCTTTAATTTTTGCCATTATTACTAATAGCCTCCCTTTCTGTTTATCATTTTAAGTTTCTAATTAATAGAATAATAAAATTAGAACAGGTATTAACACTGAACTAATAACTGCAGTTAAAATCATCCCTATTGAACTAAATGCACCTGATTCTATATCCATTTCTAGTGCTTTAGCTGTGCCAAAAGCATGTGACGCATTCCCATACGTTAAACCTTTAGCAATAGAAGATTCAAATCTTCCAAATCGTAATAACATCGATCCTAAAATACTTCCAATTAAACCAGTTGTGATAATAAAGAGCACGGTCATCGTATCTGTGCCACCTAATTCATGTGACACTTCAATACCAACAGCGGCTGTGATTGAACGGGGCAATAACGTTACTATGACATCTTTTGAATAACCAAATGCTTTAAGTGTTAAGAACACTAACATGAAGTTAAGCATGACGCCAGTTAATACACTTGCAAAAATGATGGAAACATTATCTTTAATTTTCTCTCTATTTTTATAAAGAGGGTATGCTAAACATACGACCGTTGCATTTAAAATATGGTTGATCCAACTGCCACCTTTCATATACCCGTTATAACTAATTCCAAAGATAAGTAATACAAAAATAATACCTAAAGATGCAATTAATGCTGGATTCAAAAATGGATTCGGATATTTTTGTTGTAATCTTTTAGCGAAATAATATAAAACGACAGTCAACAAAATCATTAAACATGCTTGTAGATAATCATTCATATGCATCTATACCTTTACGATGTTTATGTTTAGTAAACATTTTTTCAGCAATAAAGCCTGAAGATAATGCAACGATACATGTACCTATGATAATGACTGCAAAGAAGAGTATATAATTAAGCGTGATTTCAGAAGCAACATCCATAATACCTACAACTGATGGTATAAAGAAAAACACCATTGTTTTTAATAAAAAGTTTGCACCATCTTCTACCCAAGATAGCGGTACAATCTTAAATTGTAATAGTAAATAAAATAAAAATAGACCAACAATGCTGCCGGCTAAAGGAAGATGGAAAATCTTTTGAATTTCTGTGCCAATATAAGTAATCACTATGATGATTCCTAGTTGTAATAGCAGTTTGATTATTAATTGGACTTTTTGCATGGCGCCATCCCTTTCTAAATATGTCTAAATTGTTACAATATCTATTATAAGTATGACTAACGCTTTATAAAAATACTCTTTTTTTATGATTTATATTACTATTTTCTATGGAAACGCTATCCATATTTCACTTCATTTTTATAATAAAAAACACTTATCATTTAAGACTGTAATTCAAATTACCATCACATCTTTTTAAAATGTAACGTCTTAAATAATAAGTGTGTTTATTTATATTTTAACCTAAACGATCCTTTAAAAATTCAATCCATTTTGTCGTAGCGTGGCTTAACTGTTTATCCTTTTTCCAAACGACACCTAATTCCCAATGAACATGTGCATCTTCAATGCGTAATAATTTTACATCTCCGTTCAATTGTTCTGAAATTGATGTCGGTAAAATACTTATGCCTAATTCATTTGTGACTAAATCTTCTATCACATGCCATTGTGAAATTTGCGCAACAGTATTCGGAACAAAGCCAACGTTTTTAGCATTTTCAATAATTTTATCATTCAAGTAAAAGTCTTTATTAAATAAAATGAAATCTTCACCTGCTAAATCTTCGAGTTTAACAGTTTCATATTTTGCGAGTCGATGCTCTCTGCTCACGATAAGTCGCAAATCTTCCTTATCTAAGGTAGTATAATCGAAAATGTGATGATCGACTGGCAATGTTGTCACGCCAATATCCACTTCGTCATTAATAATTTGCTGTTCAATTGTCTTTCCACCATTTTCAATTAAATTATAAGTTACATTTGGATATTGTTGATGAAACGCACCCAGAATATTAATAAGAATTTTCATATTCATGACTGCAGACATTCCCATATTAATATGTCCTGTTTCAAGTCCATTCAAACGTTCCATTTCAGATGGTAAATAATCATATAACGCAACAATTTCTTTACTTTTCTCATAAAAAATCTGGCCTGCATCTGTAAGTATTAAATGTCTTTTACTTCTATCAAATAAGGGCGTGCCCATTTCATTTTCAATATCTTTTATGGCCTTACTAATCGTTGGTTGTGCAATGTATAATGATTTTGATGCATTAGTCATACCACCTTGCTTAACCACTTCAATAAAATATTTCATATGTTTGATATCCACTAACATCATCCTAACTATTTCAACGCGTTTATTTCATTATACACAACTTCTTCAACTTTCAATAAATTTAGATTTATGAAATTGCTTTATAAAAATTTTTATGTAAAATGCACATTCTTTTATGGTATTATGTTAATGGCTCAAGTATATTAATCGAGGTGAGGTATTGAGCTTTTACGAATTTATGCAAAATTTTCTTGGTGATGACACACCATTAGGTGAATTGGTTGATTGGATTAATCAAGATAGCAATTTCCCTAGAGAAGTGAAGAGCCATAGTGAAATATTGTCATATTTTCGAACAAATCCATGTCCTGAAAGCATCTCAGTACCTGTAATTAAACGGGCACTATCAGTTTTCAACCAATTCACAAATGTACAATGATACATGAATACATGGAGTCACATCATCTCATGTTAGCGCTCTACTCGTAGGGCGCTATTTTTATTGTCCAAAAGTAAAGATTCATTCTGCTAATATGTACAATTTTAATGTCTATTCAATACTTACATAATAAATTCAATAATGACTTTTACATCTAAATGTCAAACTCATTTGCCACGAATCCAACATTTTAATCATACTTGTAATTTCTTATATTATTTTCAAATATAGCCAATTTAATTCTCTACCACACATTTGCATTTTTCATGAAAATTTCCTTTTTTATTACAATTTAACACTTTATATGACAGCGATATTACAGTTACTTTTATTGTTGATTGCTCGCATTGTATTCTAAAAAAATTCAGTTTATGATAATTAACGTTGAATATAGAAAAAATTTAATTTGGGAGATAAAAATGAAATATAAAAAGATACTTATTCGTTTATTAATTACTTTTGCAGTACTTTTCACAGCAGATTTTACATATCAATCCGTCGAACAAACTCACCAGTCTCATGCCGCAGTAAATTATTATAGTAAAAATCAATGTACATGGTGGGCTTTTCAACGTCGTGCACAAGTCGGTAAACCTGTTTCTAATAGATGGGGCAATGCTAAAAATTGGTATAATAACGCACGTAAATCAAAATATGCAACTGGTCGTACACCAAGAAAATTTGCTGTCATGCAATCAACTGCAGGATATTATGGACATGTCGCAGTTGTCGAACAAGTATATAAAAACGGTAGTATTAAAGTTTCAGAGTACAATTTTTATCGCCCATTAAAATATAATACACGCGTGTTAAGTAAAAAGGCGGCACGTAACTATAACTATATCTATTAATTAAAAAACTTCTATCACGAACGCTTCAATTTCCTGTATGCGTGTGATAGAAGTTTTTATTTTTTGTTCATATTGATTTATTTAAACGCAACCAAGTGATGCATTGACATGAACTTTCATTTAAAATCGCTATTCGCAATTTACTATTGTCGTCTAAGTTCTTGTAAAATACGTTCCGCTGCTTGTGTATTCGCGCGAGGTTCTTTTTTCAAAGCTTCCGCCACTAGTGCAATTTCATCACCTTTTGCCCCTACAACGATAGCTAATGATTTATATTGTAAGCTCATGTGACCTTGTTGAATACCTTCTGACACTAGTGCACGACATGCCGCAAAGTTTTGTGCTAATCCTACCGCCGCTACTACATGCCCTAATTCTTGAGCTGTATCTACATTTAATAACTCTAAAGAAGCTTTAGCTATTGGCAATACTTTCGTACCACCACCAACAATTGCTAATGTCATTGGCACTTCTATTGTACCAATTAAACGTTGACGTTCTTGATCATATCGCCATGTAGCAATACCGCGATACTGACCGTCACGACTTGCATATGCATGCGCACTTGCTTCCGCACCACGTGTATCATTTCCCGTCGCTAAAACGACTGCATGAATGCCATTCATAACTCCTTTATTATGTGTTGCTGCACGATGAATATCAACTTGCGCTAGTATAGAAGCACGTTCCATTCTTTTGGCTACTTCTTCGCCAGATCTGTCGCCTCTCGTTAAGTCATCAACATCAATCTCACCTTGAACCTTAACTACGGATGCAGTCGCATGATTTGATAAAATACTCATTAAAATATCACTTTGTGGAAATTCATTTTTTAAATAAGCTGTAATAGACTCTAAAATAGTATTTAACATATTAGCGCCCATTGCATCTTTAGTATCAACAAACACTTTTAATGATAGTAGTTGTTGTTCTGGAAATGTATCAATAGCTATACGTTGATAACCACCACCACGCGCTTTAATAGATGGATATGCCTCATCCGCAATTTTATGAATTTGCTTTTCTAAAGATTTAATGTCTGCTGATAATTTTTCAGTATCCTCGACACCATCAAAGACGATTTGGCCTATCATAATACGCTCTGAAGATACAGTTTTAAATCCGCCAGTCTGATTAACTAACTTAGCGCCATAACTTGCAGCGGCAACAACTGAAGGTTCTTCTACCATCATAGGAACAACATAAGACTTTTCATCCACAATAATATTCGGTAGTAAACCAACTGGTAATGCGCCTTGTGCTATCACATTTTCAATCAAACTATTGGCTACTTCTTCATCGATTAATGGATGATTCAGTAAAATGTCGAATTGTTCTTCTGATAACCATTTCTTATCAACCAATTGTTGTAACTTTTCTTTACGAGATAAATGTCGAAAATTCTTATCTAAACTTTGCATGGACATACTCCTTTTACTTCACATAATTTTTAACATTACAATCACTACTATTTTTACCACAAAACGATGTCATCCGTCTTAAAATTTAATTGAATTATTGTCGTTTTGACTATAGAATAAAACAAAGCAAATTAAAACGCTTACAAGAAACGTCAAATCATTTTTAAATTTAGTATATTTCTTTGTATAAAATTAGCATATTCTGATATGATACAAGTGTTGCTTTTATAAATTTGAAAGGATGTAAAACCTTATGACAATAGGTATCGATAAAATAAACTTTTACGTTCCAAAGTACTATGTAGACATGGCTAAATTAGCAGAAGCACGCCAAGTAGATCCAAACAAATTTTTAATTGGTATTGGTCAAACTGAAATGGCTGTTAGTCCTGTAAACCAAGACATCGTTTCAATGGGCGCTAACGCTGCTAAGGACATTATAACAGACGAAGATAAAAAGAAAATTGGTATGGTAATTGTGGCAACTGAATCAGCAGTCGATGCTGCAAAAGCAGCTGCTGTGCAAATTCACAACTTATTAGGTATCCAACCATTTGCACGCTGCTTTGAAATGAAAGAAGCTTGCTATGCTGCTACACCAGCAATTCAATTAGCTAAAGATTATTTAGCGACAAGACCAAATGAAAAAGTATTAGTTATTGCCACTGATACAGCACGTTATGGATTGAATTCAGGCGGCGAGCCAACACAAGGTGCTGGCGCAGTTGCGATGGTTATTGCACATAATCCAAGCATTTTGGCATTAAATGAAGATGCTGTTGCTTACACTGAAGACGTTTATGATTTCTGGCGTCCAACTGGACATAAATATCCATTAGTTGATGGCGCTTTATCTAAAGATGCTTATATCCGTTCATTCCAACAAAGCTGGAACGAATATGCAAAACGTCAAGGTAAATCATTGGCCGACTTTGCATCACTATGCTTCCACGTACCATTTACAAAAATGGGTAAAAAAGCATTAGAGTCAATCATTGATAACGCTGATGAAACAACTCAAGAGCGTTTACGTTCAGGTTATGAAGACGCTGTAGATTATAACCGTTATGTCGGTAATATTTACACTGGATCATTGTATTTAAGTTTAATTTCATTACTTGAAAACCGTGATTTACAAGCTGGTGAAACAATCGGTTTATTCAGTTATGGATCAGGTTCAGTTGGCGAATTTTATAGTGCGACATTAGTTGAAGGCTACAAAGATCATTTAGATCAGGCTGCTCACAAAGCATTATTAAATAACCGTACCGAAGTATCTGTTGATGCATATGAAACATTCTTCAAACGTTTTGATGACGTTGACTTTGACGAACAACAAGATGCTGTTCATGAAGATCGTCATATTTTCTACTTATCAAATATCGAAAATAACGTTCGTGAATATCACAGACCAGAGTAGTCTGTACATTTAAAGGACATTTAATAAATCCGTGAAAAAAGCAGTAAGGTATTTTCTAATTGAAAATAATCTTACTGCTTTTCTCTATTTATAATACTTCGTCTTGAAGGAATTCGCTAAGCCTGCGTGGAATATTACATTAACATTTTTTATAGTTAGAATTTTTATGACGTATTCTATCAACGTTAAGGCTTCGTGCTATGTTTAGGTATATATAGTCCAGCCATGTCTATATTCTCCAACTCTAACAACTTAATTTTATTGTTAATTGTTCCACCGAATCCTGTTAAGCTACCCGTTTTACCGACAACACGATGGCATGGCACGATAATTGACAGAGGATTACTACCTACGGCACCTCCAACTGCTTGTGCTGACATTTTCGGCTTATCAAGTAGCTTTCCTACTTTTTTAGCAATTTCTCCATACGTTGTTAATGTCCCATAAGGAATCTGCCTTAATTCATTCCAAACACATTGTTGAAAATGGCTACCTGTTGGCGTTAAAGATATTGTGATTTCAGGGTTGTCACCTTTAAAATACGCGTCTAACCATTGTGCCGCATCTTTAAATATCGTTAAAGATGCACGTTCTTCTCTCGTACCATTATCTTGTTGATTTTCAAATAAAATTGCAGTTAAACTTTCACCATCACTCACAAGTTCCAATCGTCCAACCGGTGAATCATAATAGCACTTATAATCCATAAAAATGCCCCCTTTTTTCTAATCATACGCTTTAATTGTTACGTTCGAAAATATTTATACCTCAATGATTTAATTTTAAAAATAGTTGCCAATCAAATTTATAGATCACACTATGTCAGTAATCACTATGAGTAATACAGAAAAATATCGCACGATACAATCTATTCATATGCTTTGTAAACCAAATCTTAAATTAAAATATTGAAAATGCGTCAGATCATTAATATTTTATTAAACATACATTCTGTCATTAAAAATAACACACAATATTCATAAAATTTTAAAAATATTCTGTTTTACCATCTGTTATTAGTGGAAAAATACAATTGCAATTGTTTATAGTTTGCATAACGCTTCAAAAGTAATTTCTTTTTTGTTTAGTTCAAAAAAATTTAGAGGTGATATTAAATGAATAACGGTTTTTTCAATAGTGACTTTGATTCAATTTTTCGAAGAATGATGCAAGACATGCAAGGTACAAATCAAAGTGGTAATAAGAAATACTATATTAATGGCAAAGAAGTTTCACCCGAAGAACTAGCGCAACTCACGCAACAAAGTGGCAATCACTCTGCCGAACAAAGTGCGCAAGCTTTTCAACAAGCAGCACAAAGACAACAAGGACAACAAGGTGGCAACGGCAATTATTTAGAACAAATTGGTCGTAACCTTACACAAGAAGCACGCGATGGTTTATTAGATCCAGTCATTGGCCGTGATAAAGAAATTCAAGAAACTGCTGAAGTCTTAAGTAGACGAACTAAAAACAATCCTATATTAGTTGGAGAAGCTGGTGTTGGTAAAACTGCGATTGTTGAAGGTTTAGCACAAGCAATCGTTGAAGGAAATGTACCGGCAGCAATCAAAGACAAAGAAATTATTTCTGTAGATATTTCATCATTAGAAGCCGGAACACAATACCGTGGTGCTTTTGAAGAAAATATTCAAAAGTTAATTGAAGGTGTTAAATCTTCACAAAATGCCGTACTATTCTTTGATGAAATCCATCAAATTATCGGTTCAGGTGCTACAGGAAGTGATTCAGGTAGTAAAGGCTTATCCGACATTTTGAAACCTGCATTAAGTCGTGGCGAGATTTCAATTATTGGTGCAACAACACAAGATGAATATCGAAACAATATCCTTAAAGACGCTGCGTTAACTCGCCGTTTTAATGAAGTACTTGTAAATGAACCTAGCGCTGAAGATACAGTTGAAATTTTAAAAGGTATTCGTGAAAAATTCGAGAAACACCATCAAGTAAAATTACCAGATGATGTGTTAAAAGCATGTGTGGACTTATCAATTCAATATATCCCACAACGGTTATTACCAGATAAAGCGATTGATGTATTAGATATTACAGCAGCTCACTTATCTGCACAAAGTCCTGCAATTGATAAAGTAGAGACTGAAAAACGCATTTCAAATTTAGAAAATGATAAACGAAAAGCAGTTAGTGCTGAAGAATATAAAAAAGCTGATGATATTCAAAACGAAATCAAATCATTGCAAGATAAATTAGAAAATAGCAATGGCGAACATACTGCAGTTGCTACAGTTCATGATATTTCTGATACGATTCAACGATTAACTGGTATTCCAGTATCTCAAATGGATGATAATGACATTGAACGTTTAAAAAACATTTCTAATCGTTTAAGAAGTAAAATCATCGGTCAAGATAAAGCTGTAGAAATGGTTTCACGTGCCATTCGTCGTAATCGCGCTGGGTTTGATGACGGCAATCGTCCAATTGGTAGCTTCCTATTTGTCGGTCCTACTGGTGTGGGTAAAACAGAACTTGCTAAACAACTAGCAATTGACCTCTTTGGTAACAAAGATGCGCTTATCCGACTTGATATGAGTGAATACAGTGATACAACTGCTGTTTCAAAAATGATAGGTACAACTGCTGGCTATGTCGGTTACGATGATAATTCAAATACATTAACTGAAAAAGTACGTCGTAATCCGTATTCAGTCATTCTATTTGATGAAATTGAAAAAGCAAACCCACAAATTTTAACATTGTTATTACAAGTTATGGACGATGGTAATTTGACAGATGGCCAAGGTAATGTCATTAACTTTAAAAATACAATTATTATTTGTACATCAAATGCTGGATTTGGAAATGGCAATGATACTGAAGAAAAAGATATTATGCATGAAATGAAAAAATTCTTCCGTCCTGAATTCCTTAACCGCTTCAACGGCATCGTTGAATTCTTACATTTAGATAAAGATGCATTACAAGACATCGTCAACTTATTATTAGACGATGTACAAACTACATTAGATAAAAAAGGTATTACGATGGACGTTTCTCAAGATGCTAAAGATTGGTTGATTGAAGAAGGTTATGATGAAGAATTAGGTGCGCGTCCATTAAGACGTATTGTTGAACAACAAGTACGCGACAAAATTACAGATTACTATTTAGATCATACAGACGTTAAACATGTGGATATAGATGTTGAAAATAATGAATTAGTCGTGAAAGGTAAATAATGATACTTTAACATATAGCGTATCAAAAAAATGAGCATCAGGTCGCCCGTACCTGTGCTCATTTTTTTAATTATTTCCCTGGAAAATGTTTTACTACCTGTTGTTCTGTACTACAACAATCGTTGTCTATTTCACAAGTACCACATTTCCCTTGCTTAGAACGTTTGAAAAATTTAACCAATGTATAAAAAGCATATCCGAAAATCGCTAAAAATATCAAAATATTAATCATTACTGTCATTTCAACCACTCCTTAAACAAATAAATGTCCAACTTGATAAAAGATAAATGTTAAAACATAGGCAGTCAATAATGGATATACCACTGCGAGTACTGTCCATTTCCAAGAATATGTTTCCTTACGAATTGCTGCCACAGTAGAGACACATGGGATGTATAACAATATAAAAATCATAAAGGCATACGCAGATAATGGTGTGAATTGATCTTGAATGACATGAATAAGCCCAGCATCACCTGATGAATAAATAATTGCCATTGAACTCACAATAACTTCTTTTGCCAAAAACCCTGGAACTAACGTAGCACCAGCTTGCCATGTTCCAAATCCAAGCGGTTGCACTAACATACCAAAGAAGCTACCAACCATATGTAAAAAACTGTCGTTAATATTTACATTGATGCCATGTGGACCAACATAACTTAAAAGCCATATCACTACTGAACCGCCAAAAATAAATGTACCTGCTTTACGAACAAATCCCTTAGCCTTTTCCCAAGTACTACGCCACAATGTTTTAATTGATGGGACACGATACGTCGGTAATTCCACAATAAATATTGCATTATCATTTTTTAAAACCGTCTTAGTAAGTACTGTACTTACTAAAAATGCTATGACAATGCCTAACACATATAAACTAAGTACCACTAATGACTGATTCTCTTTAAAAAAGATACCTACGAATAATGCATAAACAGGCAGTCTTGCTGAACATGACATAAATGGTGCAATTAAAATGGTTGTTAGACGTTCTTTTTCGTTTTCAATACTTCGCGCAGCCATCACGCTTGGAACATTACAACCAAATCCGATAATCATAGGTATAAATGACTTTCCACTTAAACCAAATGATTCCATGATACGATCCATTAAGACAGCTATTCGTGCCATATATCCGGAATCTTCTAATAACGATATAAAGAAAAAGAGCACGACAATTTGTGGTACAAAAACTAATACAGAACCAACACCTGCAATAATGCCATCAGTAATTAAATCTTGTAAAAAAGGTATCAGACCAAGGTAGCTCATGGCACTCTTAACACCGTCCGTTAATGTTCCTCCAATGAATGCGTCAAGTTGATCAGATAATGGTGTACCTATCCATGTAAATGTCGTTTGAAAAATTAACCACATAATTCCTAAAAATATTGGTATACCTAAGTATTTGTGAGTTAATATTTTATCTAATTTCGTACTGAAAAATTGTTTATCATCATCTGGATATGTCACGATATCTTGTAACAACATATCAATGAATTGGTTGCGAATACGTTCCATTTCACGGCGAATTGTTGTTCCATTCAACTTCTGAATTAATCGTTGACGAATCGTTAACAGTTTATCTAATAAATGTTGGCTTAATTCCTTTGTAATTTGAACATTGTCTAAAAGGTATTGAATTGCAATAAATCTTGATTCATAGTTTGAATGCGTTGTTTCCGCCATAATAAACTGACAAATATCTTTAATAGCACTTTCAATCATTTCACCATAATTGAGTTTAAAATGTGGTTGTGCCTCTTCCCCTAAATATTTAATTTCTCCGAGTAAATGATCGGTACCTTTACCTGTGCGAGCAACAACTGGGAAAATAGGCGTTTTCAACTTTTTCATCAATTTATGATAATCAATATGTATCCCCCGTTTTGTTGCTACGTCGATCATGTTCAGTCCGATATACATTGGTTTGTTTAATTCTAGTAATTGGATAGTCAACTGCATATTCCTCTTTAGTTGACTCGCATCAACGATATTTATCATTCCTGTAAATTGATTGTTTAACAAATAATCCGTAACAATCGTTTCATCTACAGAGATTGGCGACAAATCATATGTACCTGGCAAATCAATTAATTCCCCTAAATGATGTTTTAACTTCCCTACTTTTTTCTCTACTGTTACGCCACTCCAGTTTCCTACATACTCGTAAGAGCCAGTCAACGCATTAAACAACGATGTCTTTCCGACATTGGGATTACCTAATATGCAATAATTTTCCATCTGTCAGACTCCTATTCTTCGAGTGCAATGCAACATGCGTCGCAATGTCTAATACTTAGTTGTTGACCATTAATTTCAATAATACATGGCCCTTTAAATAAACATTTTTGCTTAATCTTAATTGTTGAGCCATCCGTCAAACCGAATGCACTTAAGCGATAAAGCATATTCATATTATTAATATCAATTTGTTTAATTTTATAAATTTTGTTTTTTTCACCATTTCTAACGTTTAACATACTGTTTCTCACTGCTATTAGAAATAATAATCATTATCACTTAGAAATGATAACCCTTAAAATTATAGCGCGCAATAATTTCGTTAAATAAATTTCGTTTTTTATGAAAAAATTGTGACATTCAAAAAATATTGTCTATGTATTTATCTAGAGCAAAAAAGTACCTCTGCTTTAAATGTGATGTGCACATTTAAAGCAGAGGCTATATTTTTATTCATACATTTTTATAATTTAAGTAGATACAAATTATGATTTATCACGTAAATTTTGTTCTAATAATTGATTCAATTTCTCAATGTTTTTATTTAACTGATCTATATTCGTCGTTTGTTGTTGTGTATTTAAGTGATGTTTGTTTTGGTAATCTACTAAAGCATCGTGCAAGAACATTGGATTTGCTGAGTGCTGTTTCACTTGTTGATATAATGCCATCGTTCTATTATCTAGTACAATTGTCTGAGTCTCTTCACGCAATTGTGAGCCTTTTGCTACATGTGTATCTTGGTCGTGTACTTTAAAGGTAGTATCGTACTTTTCCTTACTATTTTCAACTTCAGATGTTTGCGATTCAACCGTTTTGTACTTTTCAAGTGCGTGTCCTTCAATATCGACTCTTGGAATAATACGATTTAACCATGCTGGTAAATACCATGAACCTTTTCCAAACAATTTCGTTAATGCAGGAATCAGCATCATTCTGACAATGAATGCATCAAAGAGAACACCAAAGGCTAGTGCCATACCCATTGATTTAATCATGACATCTTCTTGGAACACAAAGGCAAAGAAGACACTGAACATGATTAATGCTGCAGCAACTATAACCGGACCACTTTCTTTCAATCCTACTTTAATAGCATAATCATTATCACCTGTTTTACTATATTCTTCATGAATTCGTGACATAAGGAAGACTTCATAATCCATCGCCAATCCAAATAAGATACCTATAGTAATAACCGGTAAAAATGCTAGCATTGGTCCTGTCGTTTCAATACCAAACAGGCCTTTCATAAAGCCATCTTGCATTACTAATGTAGTAAATCCTAAAGTTGCCAATAATGATAAGACAAATCCTAATACTGCTTTTAAAGGTATTAAGATTGAACGGAACACTATCATTAATAAGAAAAATGCTAATACTACAATGACTGACGCAAATAAAGGTATCGCTTCATTTAACTTTTTGGACATATCAATATTAATTACACTTTGCCCTGAAATTTCTGTTTTGAAACCATACTTATCTTGCGCGTCTTTATTATAATCTCTTAAATCATGTACTAAGTCATTGGTACTTTCTGCATTAGGTCCATGTTTAGGTATCACAACCATCAAAGCATATTCATTATCTTTACTCATTTGTGGTGGTGTCACGATATCTACGTTTTTCTTATCTTTAATGTCTTTATATACAGATTGTAAATCTTGTTGTAATCCTTGTGGATCATCCTTTTTATCTTTAACGTTAATCAACATCGGTATCTGACCGTTAAATCCTTCGCCAAACTTATCCGAAATGATATCGTAAGCTTTTTTCTGAGTAGAATCTGCTGGTTTAACGCCGTCATCCGGAATCCCAAGTCTCATATGACTAACCGGTATCGCCGCTGCTACTAATATGATTAAACCTAGTAATACTGCCGCAAGTGCATTTCCTGTAATAAATTTAGACCATGGCGTATCAATATCTTTTTTGAATTTAGACTGTAATTTATTCACTTTAATACGTTTATGGAAAATGCTTATTAATGCAGGTAATAAAGTTAAGGCGCTAATTACGGCAAAAATAACACTAATTGCCGAAGCAAATCCCATTACTGCTAAGAAATCAATACCTACTAATGATAAACCACATACTGCAATCACAACTGTTACACCAGCAAAAATAACTGCACTACCTGCTGTTCCTACTGCAAGACCAATACCTTTAATGTGATCTGTTTCAGTCTTCATAACTTGTCGGTATCTGAATAAAATAAATAATGCATAATCGATACCAACCGCTAGTCCAATCATAACTGCTAATGTTAGTGTGACATTTGGTATATCAAAAGCATAAGTTAACAAACTAATAATACCTACTCCAGAGGCTAAACCAATTAATGCACTAATAATAGGTAATCCTGCTGCAATAACTGAACCAAATGTAATTAATAGCACAACAAAGGCAACAATAATACCAACCAGTTCAGAATTACCACCTACATCTGTTGATGTCATACCTGTACCCGTTAACTCTGTTTGTACATTATGATTGTCACGTAAATCCTTTAAATGACTTTTCACATTATCTCTAGAACCATCTTTTAAAGATGTTTGATTAACGTCATATGTGATATCTGCAAATGCAGTTGTTTTATCTTTACTGATTTGTTTATTTTCATAAGGATCTGATATTTTATCAATGTGCTTGTCATCTTTTTTAATATCATTTAACGTTTTCTTAATATCTTTTGTAATACTCGGTTGCACAATTCCATCATCTTTAGTCGTCTTAAAGACCACACGTATTTGTGCCTTTTCACTATCTTGATTAAAATGTTTTTCAATTTTATCATTCGTATCTAATGACTTTAATCCCGTCATTTTAATATCATTGTCAAATTTTGGTGCATTCGTAGCAATTGGTATGAAAATTGCAGCTACAATGACTACCCATGCGATGAGTGCAGACCACTTATGTTTTGCGATGAATGTCCCCATCTTATATAAAAATTTTGCCAAAGTATTGCCTCCTTTTAAAATCAACGTTATAGTTTAACTATACAGTGTAGATTATTGTTAGATTATATTATCTATACCCTACCTCTTAAAGAATTAAATTTTAAAATTTGTATACTAAACTACACATTAAGGAGAAATGTAGATGAAAGAGACAGATTTAAGAGTTATTAAGACGAAAAAAGCATTATCTAGTAGTTTACTTCAATTGTTAGAGCAGCAATTATTCCAAACGATTACTGTCAATCAAATTTGTGACAATGCACTTGTACACCGTACAACTTTTTATAAACACTTTTATGATAAATACGATCTTCTAGAATATTTGTTCAACCAATTGACTAAAGACTACTTTGCTAGAGATATTAGCGATCGCCTTAACCATCCATTCCAAACGATTAGTGATACGATTAATAATAAAGAAGATTTGAGAGAAATCGCAGAATTCCAAGAAGAAGATATCGAATTTAATAAAGTTCTGAAAAATGTTTGCATTAAAATTATGCATGATGATATCAAAAACAATAGAGATCGGATTGATATTGATAGTGACGTTCCAGACAATCTCATATTTTATATTTATGATTCGTTGATTGAAGGATTTATGCATTGGATTAAAGATGAAAAAATAGACTGGCCTGGCGAAGATATTGATAACATTTTCCATAGATTAATCAATATTAAAATCAAATAGTAGGTCAGTAACATATGTTCATTTGCCTCAAATATAACAAAAACGATAACATACACGTTCATATTTCGTGTCATGCTATCGTTTTTTATTTTTAGTTTGTTTATCGCTATTAAAATAACTGATACACAACACATAAACAATGAAGAATAAAATAAATCCGCTATCTAAATGACTTTGACTCAGTTGTTTAAATGACCAAATAGCTAATACAATTCCCATCATTATTGAAATAACGTATTTCATATTCTTATACCTATTATCCTTTTCTAAAAATATAGTTGCCATTACTTAATTTTTAAAGTGATAAATAAAAGAGCCAACCGCAATGGATGGCTCTTATTCATTATGAAGCATTAGAACATTTCTGAAACAACCTTTTGTTCTAAGAAATGTAATAAGTAGTCTGGGCTACCTGTTTTAGCGTCTGTACCTGACATCTTGAATCCACCAAATGGATGATAGCCAACAACTGCTGAAGTACAGCCTCTGTTAAGGTATAAATTACCTACATCAAATTCGTTAACTGCTTTAATCCAATGTTCACGATTATTTGTAATTACTGCACCCGTTAAACCATAGTCTGTATCATTAGCAACCTCAATTGCTTCGTCAAAGTTATTAACTTTTACGAATCCAACTACTGGACCAAAAATTTCTTCTTGCATAATTCTATCTTTAGATTTAAGTCCTGAAATGATTGTCGGTTCTACAAAGTAACCTTTTGAATCATCAGTACCGCCACCTTGTTCTAATTTACCTTCTTCTTTACCAATTTCAATATAATTTTTAATTTTATCAAATTGTTTTTTGTTAATCACTGGTCCCATATACGTATTATCTACAGTATTACCTAACGTTAATTCTTTTGTTAGTTTAACTGCTTTTTCTAATACTTCGTCATAAACGTCTTTATGCACAATTGCACGTGAACATGCTGAACATTTTTGACCAGAGAAGCCAAATGCTGATGTAACAATTGCTTCTGCTGCCATATCTGTATCAATCTTTTCATCGACTACAATCGCATCTTTACCACCCATTTCAGCGATAACACGTTTCAAGAAGTTTTGACCTTCTTGTACAACAGCACTACGTTCATAAATTCTAGTACCTGTTGCACGTGATCCTGTAAATGTAACAAAGTGTGTATCTTTATGATCTACTAAATAATCACCAATTTCTTTTGGATCACCAGGAACAAAGTTAACAACACCTTTTGGTAATCCCGCTTCTTCTAAAATTTCCATTAATTTATAAGCAATATAAGGTGTATCTTCAGCTGGTTTTAGTAATACTGTATTCCCTGCAACTACTGGTGCTAATGTTGTACCAGCCATAATTGCAAATGGGAAGTTCCATGGCGGAATTGTAACGCCTGTACCAATTGATTTATAGAAATATTTATTATGTTCACCTTCACGATCAAGTACTGGTTTACCTTGAGCTAAGTCCATCATTGAACGTGCATAGTATTCAATAAAATCAATACCTTCAGCTGCATCTCCAACCGCTTCATCCCATGGTTTCCCTGCTTCATATACCATAATTGCTGCAATTTCCGCTTTGCGACGACGAATAATTGCAGAAACACGTAGCATAAGCTCTGCACGATCGTTAGCTGACCATGTTTTCCAAGATTTATAAGCTTCATTCGCTGCTTTAAATGCATCTTCAACATCTTCTTTTGTTGCCTTTGATGCATTTGCAATCACTTGTGATGTGTCTGCAGGATTGATTGATTTAATTTTGTCATCTTTAAAAATCTTCTCTCCATTAATCACTAATGGTATGTCTTGACCTAATTCTTTTTCCACGTCTTTCAATGCTTTCTTAAACATATCCACATTTTCTTGAACTGAAAAATCGTAACCAGGTTCATTTTTAAATTCTACTACCATGTACACTTACCCCCTATAAATTTTGAAAGTGGTTTAACCCTTTGATTTAATGATATAACATCATTTAAACTCATTTTACTATGATTACGGTCGGTTTTGCAATCGCTTTCATTTACAAGACTTCTACACCTTAACTTATAGGATTTCACATATTTTAACTTGATACTTTATAGTTACAATGCCATATTGATTTGTTATCCGTTTTTACCACCAAAATGTCCATCCGAAAATTCATTATCAATCTCACGAATAACTTTACAAGGGTTACCAACCGCTAAACTATTTGATGGTATATCTTTTGTAACAACACTACCTGCACCAATTACACTACCTTCTCCGATAGTAACCCCAGGTAAGACTGCCACATGACCCCCAAACCAAGTATGACTTCCTATATGAATAGGTCCTGCTTTTTCAAATCCTTCATTTCTTTGATGAAAATTAAGCGGATGTGTCGCTGTATAAAATCCACAATTAGGACCAATAAAAACATTGTCACCTATCGTAATTTGACCACCATCCATAAAATAACAATTCGTATTGACATAGACATTTTTGCCAAGTTTGACGTTCCACCCATAATCGGTATCAAAGGGAATTGAAATACTTACATTGTCTGTTGTAGTTTGGAATAATTGATCAATCAATTGCTTTCTTCTCTTTGTATCACTGGGTCTTGTATGATTTAATTCAAAACAAAGATCTTTAGCATGAGCACGTTCATTAATTAAATCTTGATCAAAGTTTGCGTCATACCACTCTTGCGCCAACATTTTTTCTTTTTCCGTCATGGCATCTTCCATCTCCTAATAATTTTATTTACTTGTTTAAATTTAATCAAAATGAGGTTCTTACATGCAACTAATATGTTGAAGATTCACTATCCTATAAGTGGTTGGTCTATATGTTTTGGCTACATACTTCTAAAGTAGTAGACAAAATCAATACTCTAGACGCATTTATTTTTGGATTCAATAACGTACAATATCATTAAGAGAAAGAAAAAGGAGTATGATAGCGATGAGAATATTACTTACAGGCACAGTTGCTATCTTAATCATTTTAGGTATAGTTAAAACGATTCAAGACCAAGAAATGACAAACGACACAAGTCGTCAGTTGTCAGACAACAAAGATGACGATAAAGTCATCCATCTTAACAATTTCAAAAATTTACATGCGAAAGAATTTAACCCATCTGATTTCTTTTAAGTCACCAACGATATGCAAATCCAGAAGTCATTTAAGTTTTACCTTTCATTCATACATCCTTTAATATTATTTCGACTTCTTTTATATAGATGATAGCAAGAGAGATTGTTGCGCAATATTTGTGCGGCAATTTCTCTTTTTTTATTTTTAGCAGGAAAATTAAAACGCAATGATTGACTTATATACCTATAGGGGGTACATTAGACGTGTAACAATGAATCACGGGGAGGCAATAATGTGGCTAATACGAAAAAAACAACTTTAGACATCACTGGTATGACTTGTGCCGCATGTTCAAATCGTATCGAAAAGAAACTCAATAAACTGGATGACGTCAATGCCCAAGTGAATTTAACGACTGAAAAAGCAACCGTTGAATATAACCCTGACCAACATGATGTCCAAGAATTTATTAATACAATTCAACACTTAGGATACGGTGTTGCTGTTGAGACTGTTGAATTAGATATAACAGGTATGACTTGCGCTGCTTGCTCAAGCCGTATTGAAAAAGTATTAAATAAAATGGATGGCGTTCAGAAGGCGACTGTCAATTTAACAACAGAACAAGCTAAAGTCGACTACTATCCTGAAGAAACAGACGCTAATCAGCTTATTACGCGCATTCAAAAATTAGGTTATGATGCAGCAGTTAAAGATAAAAACAAAGATCAAGCGTCACGAAAGACGAAAGAACTTCAACATAAATTAATAAAATTAATCATATCAGCGGCATTATCATTACCGTTATTAATGTTAATGTTTGTACATTTATTCAATATGCATATACCGTCATTATTTATGAATCCATGGTTCCAATTTATCTTGGCAACACCAGTTCAATTTATTATTGGATGGCAATTTTATGTAGGTGCATACAAAAACTTAAGAAATGGTGGCGCCAATATGGATGTACTTGTTGCTGTTGGTACAAGTGCAGCATATTTTTATAGTATTTATGAAATGCTACGTTGGCTTAGTGGCGTAACAACGCAACCGCATTTATATTTTGAAACAAGCGCTGTCCTGATTACTTTAATTTTATTCGGTAAATATTTGGAAGCTAGAGCAAAGTCTCAAACAACAAATGCACTTGGCGAATTGTTAAGCTTACAAGCTAAGGAAGCACGTATTTTAAAGGATGGAAATGAAATTATGATTCCATTAAATGATGTGCGCGTTGGAGATACGCTTATTGTTAAACCTGGTGAAAAAATTCCTGTCGATGGCACAATTATTAAAGGTATGACTTCAATTGATGAATCAATGTTAACGGGTGAGTCTATCCCTGTTGAGAAAAATGTTGAAGATACTGTAATTGGTTCAACGATGAATAAAAATGGCACAATTACAATGACAGCAACAAAAGTCGGTGGCGACACTGCGTTAGCAAACATAATTAAAGTTGTCGAAGAAGCTCAAAGCTCTAAAGCGCCAATTCAACGATTAGCAGATATTATTTCGGGTTATTTTGTTCCAATTGTCGTTGGTATTGCATTATTAACATTTATCGTTTGGTTTACTTTAGTTACACCTGGCATATTCGAGCCTGCACTTGTTGCAAGTATTTCAGTTCTCGTGATTGCTTGTCCGTGTGCATTAGGCCTTGCTACACCAACTTCTATTATGGTAGGTACTGGCCGTGCTGCTGAAAATGGTATTTTATTTAAAGGTGGCGAGTTTGTTGAACGTACGCATCAAATTGATACTATCGTTTTAGATAAAACTGGCACGATTACAAATGGTCGTCCAGTCGTGACCGATTATCATGGTGACGATCAAACTTTACAATTACTTGCTACTGCTGAAAAAGATTCTGAGCATCCGTTAGCAGAAGCAATTGTAAACTATGCTAAAGACAAACATATGCAGTTAACTGAGACAACATCATTTAAAGCCGTGCCTGGTCATGGTATTGAAGCAACAATTGAAGACCATCATATATTAGTTGGTAATCGTAAATTAATGGCTGAAAATGATATTAGCTTACCTAAGCATATTTCTGATGACTTAATAAATTATGAACAAGATGGTAAAACGGCTATGCTTATTGCCGTTAATCACTCATTGACTGGTATAATTGCAGTTGCAGATACTGTGAAGGAACATGCTAAAGATGCCATCAAACAATTACACGATATGGGTATTGAAGTTGCCATGTTAACTGGTGACAATAAAAATACTGCTCAAGCAATTGCCAAACAAGTTGGTATTGATACAGTTATTGCTGACATTTTACCTGAAGAAAAAGCTGCACAGATTGCCAAACTACAACAGCAAGGTAAGAAAGTGGCTATGGTTGGTGACGGTGTGAATGATGCCCCTGCATTAGTTAAAGCAGATATCGGTATTGCCATTGGTACAGGTACAGAAGTCGCAATTGAAGCAGCTGATATCACTATTCTTGGTGGCGACTTAATGCTTATTCCTAAAGCCATTTATGCAAGCAAAGCAACCATTCGTAATATTCGCCAAAATCTATTTTGGGCATTCGGTTATAATATTGCTGGTATTCCTATTGCAGCAATGGGATTACTTGCACCATGGGTTGCTGGTGCTGCGATGGCATTAAGTTCAGTAAGTGTTGTCACAAATGCACTTAGATTGAAAAAAATGCGCTTAGAACCACGCCGTAAAGATGCCTAGATTTCTTAATAACGAAGAATTCTTTGGTGATTCAGAGATGATTCTTAGGTAGGCTCGAGATTATTGGCTTTATCTAACGTATATATTGTCGTGGTTTACAGTTGGTCCTTCGCTCCAACTGCATATATAGTTACACTTTTCGCTTGGCGAATTAGTGTATCTTACCTAATAGCTTCGCCTATTAGGTTCCATCATTTTTCCAAATAATAAGTGCACTATGGTTTACAGTTGGACCTTCGCTCCAACTGCATAAGAGCCACTAATTATTTTCCAAATAATAAGTGGCTCTAAAAGGAGGTGAATGCTATGTCACAAGAAATTTTAAATGTTGAAGGTATGAGCTGTGGTCACTGCAAAAGTGCAGTTGAATCTGCATTAAACAATATTGATGGTGTCACTTCAGCTGAAGTTAACCTTGAAAATGGCCAAGTAAGTGTTCAATATGATGACAGTAAAGTTGCTGTATCTCAAATGAAAGACGCAATTGAAGACCAAGGTTACGATGTCGTTTAATTAGACAATTTCCAACGTCATCATCACCAAATCAAAAAATCGAACTGATGAGAAACCCAACACTCCAAATTATCTCATCAGTTCGATTTTTAATTTACTCTTAACTTAGTATCCCCAGTCTGCAATACATCTAATGTTGCATCTAATGCATCTACGATTAGATTTTCGACAGCAGCTTCAGTATAAAACGCAATATGTGGTGTTAATATAACATCTTCTCGGTCAATCAATGACTCTAGCAATGGATCATTCAATGGTTTGCCCCTTTGATCACTCGGGAATAACTTACGTTCATATTCATACGTGTCAAGTGCGGCACCCTTGATTAAACCGTTATCCAATGCATCGAGTAATGCATTAGTATCTACTAAAGAACCTCTTGCACAATTGACAAATACTGCCCCTTTTTTAAAATGTTCAAACAATTTAGCATCAAATAAGTAATGATTATATTTCGTTGCAGGTATATGTAACGTCACGATATCTGCACCTTCAATTGCTTCTTCAATCGTATCTTTGTATTCGACATATGTTGCGACTTTAGCATTTGGAAATGGATCATATGCAATTACTTCACTTTGATACCCATTAGCAAAGATATCAGCCACTACACGCCCAATGCGCCCAGTTCCAATAACGGCAACTTTTAAATCTTTAATAGATTTCGATAAAATAGACGGTTCCCATCTAAAATCGTGCGCACGAACTTTCGTTTGAATCTGATTAAAATGACGCACCACATTAATTGCTTGGTTCACAGCAAACTCTGCGATAGAATTTGGAGAGTATGAAGGCACATTAGATACAATCAAATTATATTTACTCGCTAAATCTAAATCATATGTATCAAATCCTGCACTACGTTGAGCA
Organism: Staphylococcus argenteus; assembly: GCF_000236925.1. NCBI lineage: Bacteria > Bacillati > Bacillota > Bacilli > Caryophanales > Staphylococcaceae > Staphylococcus > Staphylococcus argenteus. The sequence goes on from NC_016941.1 coordinate 2,582,655, forward strand.
ATTTGTTTAATTCCTAATTCATTTAATCGTTTATAAACTTGTTCTGATAATGGTATTTGTTGTGACAATGATAACCCATCATAGCCTGCGACAGTTTCAACATTGGCATCTGTTAACGCATCTTTCGTAATATCTACCTCAACTTGATGTTTCTCTGCCCATGCTTTAATGTAAGGCATATCTTCATCACGTACACTCATTATTTTAATTTTTGTCATTTTAACATCACCCTTAACTTAATTAATGATATAAATAGGCTAAATCTGTTAACCTTGTTGCCGCTTCATCCAATTGTTGATCATCTAACGCCAGAGATATTCTAACGTAATGATTGCCGTTATCTCCAAATGGTTTTCCCGGTGCGACAAGTATGGATTTTTCTTTCACTAAAAATTGTTCAAATTGCTCGCTGTCATAGCCAGGTGGTGTTTTCAACCAGGCGTATATGCCTCCTTTGGCGTGAACAAACGGCAAATTGGCCTTTGCAAGTATTCCTTCAAATCGATCACGACGTGCTTTAAACACATTGCTTTGCTCTTCTAAAAAATCATCATAATGATTCAAAGCATATACTGCCGCATCTTGTAATGCGCCAAACATACCAGCATTTGTGTGCGTTTGATACTTTTTCAAAGCTTGAATTATATCTTTATTACCAACCGCAAAACCGACTCTAAACCCTGACATGTTATAACCTTTGGACAATGAATATATTTCTATAGCAACATCTTTTCCATTTTCCGAGGATAATATACTTGGATTTTTAGCATCAAATCCGAAAGCACCGTAAGCAAAATCATGCACAATTTTAGTATCTGTACCTTTAACCCTTGCAATTGCTTCATCAAATACTTCTTTCGTAGCTGTGGAACCTGTTGGATTATTTGGATACGTTAAATATATTAACTTTGTTTTTTCTAAAATTTGTGGATTAACCTTCGACCATTCTGGCAAATAATGTGGTGGTTCTAAATTAAGTGGCACTGGCTTTCCATCAGCTAAAAGTACTCCCGCCAAGTAATCTGTATAACCTGGATCAGGTAATAACACGTAATCTCCTGGATTAATGACACAAGTTGGTACTGCAACCAGTCCATTCTTTGTACCATATAAAATACATACTTCTTCTTCCTTATCCAACGTCACATCATACTGTCTTTGATAAAAATCAACAATGGCTTGCTTGAATGACTCTTTGCCATGAAAAGCACCATATTTTTGATTTTCCGGAATACGTAACGCTTCAGCAAAATGATTAATAATACCTTGAGGTGTGGGCCCATCTGGAATACCAACTGCCATATTAATAAATGGTAATGGACCATGTTCAATTTTACGCCCCATTGTTTTACAAAAATAGCTGTCAGGTACACCCGCTAATTTATTTGAAATCATCATATCCACTCCTCCAACAATAAAGTTTTAAATGATTCATTCCTTTTTTAACTTTGTATTTTTCAAAGCAGACAGTTACTTAAGAAATTATAAATTTTTGACACTATAATAACGAATATAGTTTCCGTCCTTACCATACCGAATGAATTTAATATCATTTTAGGTACCCGTATTATTATTGTCAATATTAAGAATTTTCAGATTAATATACACTTAGTTAAAATAAAATGTAAGGCATGACCTCGTCTCATCCTACCTCATAATTATAAATCCTCTTGTTTAAAGTATAACGCCCATTAAGGTACGTAATCAAACGTGAACCTCAACAGGCGTTGTTTACTATCAATTTAAACTACCAACTTCAATTTTATTTTCAATTCGAGCATATTAAATTAAAAACAACTGCTCAATCTGTGTGTGTAAAAGTATCGACTATCAAATTCCTTCATTTACCACTTCGTAATAGCCACTTACCTTTCGCTAACAATCACTAATATCAAGTAAAACTCTAATATAATTTCAGTATGGATTGTTGGACCTATGACAAACACACCTTATTAACCTTACCCTTACAAACTGTCGCCACGACAAGTTTATTACTCAAATCAAAAAACGCCAATACCCTCGTATTAGAGAATATTGACGACATTAAATAATAATTAATTAATGGATGAAGTTATATGAGCCTGCTTGACTAGCAGAAATAGTACGTGATGTAACGACACCTGCACCGTGACCATAGTTCATTTCTGACACACGTACAGAACCGTTGCTGTTAACACCTTCAACGTAAGCAACATGGCCATAGTAACCTTGTGTTGTTTGCATAATAGCACCTGCTTTAGGTGTATTGTTCACTGTATAGCCAGCTGATGCAGCTGCGCTAGCCCAATTACTAGCATTGCCCCATGTTGAGCCGATTTTACCACCAACACGATTAAATACATAATAAGTACATTGACCTGATGTATATAAGTTACTTCCTGATGCATAACCATTTGAAATTGAACGGCCATTTGATGATGGTGCTACTGTTGAAGTAACGTGAACGTTGTTACTTGTAGTAGTATAGCTCGCACCTGATCCACCAGTATGATAGTAATTTGAAGATGCTTGGTTATTATATGTGTAGTTGTTATATGAATAGTTACTGCTTTGATATGAACGATTATAGTTATTGTAGTTACTATAGCTATAATTATTATATGAAGTATTGTAAGTATTATTATTATTGTAGTAATACGTATTGTTTTGTTCTAACTGACTTGGGTTCCAATTTCCTGTCCAAGTGTAATGATAATTACCTTGAGCATCAATTGTATACGTATAGCTGTATGATTGTGCATCATTAGGATTATACCCATTGTTATTTTGTTCTGCGGCTTGTGCGTCATGTCCTGCGAATGCGATAGTTGCAAGTCCTGCTGTTGCAATAGTAGCTGTAACGATTTTTTTCATAATTAAATATCCTCCCAATAATTAAAACACTCTATACGTATAGTCATTAGCGACTCAATTATTTTAAAATTTATATTTTTTATTTTTTTGCTATGCAAATAATTATAACTTTTATAGTTTTGCGACAAGACAAACTTTAACATAGATTATACGTCCTGTGTGCTTTGTTATCGTATTGTAACGTGTTCATAACAAAGCCCCTTCGACTGTAATATTCAAAGTAAAATGCCTACAATATTTTTAAAGACTGCCAATATAGGCTTTGAGTTATAAAAAAGCACTAAACTTATAGAAAATACCTGCTTTTTACAACTAAATGTCATTAGCAGTGTAATATTTCAAAAGTTTAGTGCTTTAAGTTATTTTTTATTTGACGAGTGCGTTTCCATCGTTTTTACAATCAAATCTGTTAACGCTTTACTACCCGCATATTCTAAATGTATACCATCATAGGCAAAGTACTCAGGATGACCTGCTGAAGCTTTATACCAATCTACTAGATGTACATTGGAACGCTTTTCAGCTGCTTCGTAAATCAATTTATTTATTCTACCTTCATAATTTCTAGGTACTCTAATTGAAACTAAGTAAATATCTGCTTTACCAAAGCTATCTAATAGTTCATTTAATTGATCTTTAGTAAAGTCACCATTTGTACCAAGCTCCACAACTACTTTTTGACCTTTTTTAGCGTAGTCTTTATATTGTGATTTCACAATCGGCGTTGCATCAACAAGTTGTCTACCAACCTTACCATCAATTTGTGCATTTGGTATCTTCTTAGTAAAGACATTACCAATATCCACCATGACTGAATCACCTATTAATAATGGAGATGACTTTTTAATATCTTCTTTGCTATTAGCTTTTTGCTTATCATCTTGCTTAGCTTTGTCTTTCTTATCGACTTTTTTCTTCGTCGTTTTAAATTCTGTTTTCTTTTCTTTTTTCTGAGTCTCATGCTGCTTACCTAACGCATCGAACTGTCCGGCTAGCACTGTGATTGTCGGAATTAATAATAAGATAACCAATATTGTTCTAATAAATTGACTTTTCTTTTTAGGTAAAAACGCAAAAGCTTTAAATCCATTTTTACGTATTGGTGTTTCAATAAAACGATATGAAATTTCAGCCATTAAAGCTGTTAATAAAATCTCTATAACATAGACATACGCTGGAATTTGCCCTTGTACATAATAACTGTTCATAAATACAATGATAGGGTAATGCCATAAATATAAACTATATGAACGTTTACCTATTATTAAAAACGGCTTCATACTTAAAAATTTGGCAAATAAACTTGAAGGATGAACCGCAATCGCGATAATGAATAATGTCACAAAGGAAATAATATAAAATCCTCCATTATATATCCATTGATCTTGGTCTCCAACAATAAAGAATAACGTCATCAGTACGGCAAATCCAGATATACCGATAATGTCTAATGAGGCAACAACCTTTTTAGAAATATCTTTTTTCAAAGCAAAAGGTGGCCATATAAAAGCTAAAATACAACCTAGTAATAATGTCTGTAATCGAGTATCTGTACCGAAATATACACGCGAATTGTCTCCAGTAACTAAATGAATTACCATCATAAGTCCTAATGAAATAAGAGACACAACAAATAGAGTTTGTATAATATTTCTCGGTTTAAATCTATGTAATAAGAAAGTGATAACCAATGGGAAAATCAAATAAAATTGTTCTTCAATGGCTAATGACCATAAATGTTTTAGTGGTTCAATAGCAAATTGGTTAAAATAATCTACATTCTGTGAGATGTACCACCAGTTTGACACATAGAATATAGCTGCAATAGCATCTCGCTTCATCTGTATAATTAAATCTGGTTTAAATATAAGTGTAAACGTTAGTACCACACATATTAAAAACAATACTGCTGGAATTAATCGTTTCAATCTTCGTTTCCAAAACTCTAATAAATCAATCTTTTGCGTACGATAATATTCACTAATTAACAAACTTGTTATTAAATACCCTGAAATAACGAAGAATGTGTCTACCCCTAAGAATCCCCCACTTAACCATTGTGTATTCAAGTGATAAATTAGAATTCCTATAACTGCGAATGCCCTTAAACCATCTAATCCTGGTAAGTATCGCGGGGAATACATTTTTTCTAAACGTTTAAAGTCTTTTGTATCCATGTTAATAAACGCCCCATTTATTTTTCTCTATTTTGTAGCATATCACAATATTTTTAAAAATAACATATAGTACTGATTTTTATTAATTGATTTAACCCTTAATTAACATGATTTTTAATTTTTTATTAAATAGCAAGCAATCCTTAGAATTAAATTTACAACTGTAAATCACATAAAGATTAGTCATTTTTACTACATAACATAGATTATCATAGATTCTTAAATTTTTAACGAAATAACCGTCATTTTCATTATATTTTTACAAAAAAAGGTTCCTTTTATATTTTATTCATCTTACTTTTACACAATTATTTAAATATGCTATTCGAATTTTACTTTTTTAAAAAATTCTATACTGTACAAATTAACATTTATTGAGAATAAAGTGAGATGCCGTCTATCATATAATTTAAATCAAACGATATATCACGTCCGCTTTTATATATAATGTCTGTTATGACCTACTTTTAAAATGAATATTACTAAAGTTGTCGTATCAATTATTCATTGATTCGAATTAACCTATTAAATTTCTGTAATAAAATCTATTATCTACATCTAATTTTGGAAAACTACTTGGTAAATCTTTTTGATTAATTTCACGGAAGCCATTTTTAGAATAAAAATACTGAGCACTAATAAATTTATCAATTGTACCTAAATAAATCCCATCAATATTATTTTCTTTACATGTTGTTACAACTATATCTAAAAGTTTCTTTCCCACTTTTAGATTTCTGTAATTTTCATCAACAAACATCTTTTTAAGTGCGGACTTATTATTATCTAACTTAATCAAACCTATAGTACCAATAATTTTTTGTTGATCATTTATTGCAAGCCAAAATTGCCCACCATTATTCAAATAATTCTGTTCGATGTTTTCAAGATCAGGTTGATCATTTCTATCAATATTAATATTAAATTCATTTTTTTGAATCGACAAAATAAATCCAATTAACTCTTCATGATATGACCTATTATATTCAATTACATTTATAATCATTTTTGTCTCCTTATCATTTAATTTAATTATCAAATTCTCGTTAAATTTATATCTATCATACTCTCTAGAGTCTCAAATAAAGTTACATAACACTTCATACTTAATAACGACAACCATTTTAGTAATTATACAATAAGGTTTTTCTAACCTAAACTTCTGCTCCTTATATAAAGTAGCTTTGATTAATAAAAAAGCTCTCCCCAATTTCTATGGGAAGAGCTATATATTTAATGTCTAAACATTACTTTTATTAATTATGAAGGAATTAGAATCCCCAAGCGCTTAAACCTTGAGCGTTGTATGCTTTAACAGCTGCGTTGATTTGTTGATCAACAGTTCCTGTTGGACCCCAACCTGGCATAGTTTGGAATAAACCTGAAGCACCTGATGGGTTGTAAGCATTTACTTGACCATTTGATTCACGAGCGATGATTGCAGCCCATGTAGAAGCTGAAACACCAGTACGTTGAGCCATGATTTGAGCTGCTGATGAACCAGTAGCACCTGCAGTATTACCATTGCTTAATCTCACTGAACTTGAAGTAGTTGAAGTGCTGTAGTTATGGTAAGTTGGCGCTGAAACAGCTGCAACATTTGAGTTACTTGATTGCGCATTGTAGCTTACTGATTGTACATCTGAACCTTGGTTGTATGAAGTAGTGTAGTCTGCACCTGCAACGTTTGAGAAACCAGCAGTTTGACCATTAGCTGCTTCATAGCTCCATGACCATGTAGTACCATTTGAAGTGAAGTTGTATTGGAAACCATCTTTTACAAAGTGGATGTCATATGCACCATCTTTGATTGGAGCTGCATTTAATTGATCTTGATGATTGTGTGCTAAGTCAACTAAGTGTGCTTGATCAACGTTTACTTCAGCAGCGTGTGCTTCATGTCCTGTGCTTGCTGCGTAACCTGTTACACCTAATGCCACTGCTAATGATGATGCCATAATTGTCTTTTTCATAGTAAAAAATCCTCCAGTAATAATTGTAAGTTTTATGTTTTTAGTAATTATATTTGAATTTAAATGTCGTAGTGCAAGTTCAAAATGTCTTTTATTTCTTTCAACGGTAATCACTATATCATAAAAAAGTAGCCAGTAAATTACACTTCTATTACAAAACATTACAATATCAAGTGTCATTTGTAATGTTGAAATATGGTTGTTTTATACTGTAATGAGAAATATAACTCTTTTTGAATCTTATTTAATCTTGAAATAGCAAGAAAAACATAAGTTTTTTAGTATATTTAGCTCAACTATTACAGCTTTCGTAATATTACAGATTGTATTTTTGTTACATTGCTGTAATATTATTGACATCAAATACAGCTGTTTTTAAGGAATCACATTCAATTAAAAAGCATTCAATAAGTATGGTTTTACACACATATTGAATGCTATTAGTGTTATGTATTCAAAATTATAGAATACATATCTTTTATCAAATTAAAATCTTTCAATTTGCAAAGACGCATTTAATTTTAATTATCGAACTAACTTTCCTCTATTATTAAAGGTGTCATTTATCATCACTTGATGGGCTATCACAAACTTACGATTCAAAAACAGCCTCATTCAATAGATAGAACTGAAATTATCCCATAAATTTGAAAATATCATTTGTATATAGACGAAATACTTTTCTATAAATGATATCCGCAACCCATGCTGTAAGGAATGGTACTACAAAGAATGCAACTACAATGAGCAATACACTTAACCACGCTGAATCAACGTGCATGAATTTAAACGCATTGATTGGCCCAACCATACCTATGAAACCAAATCCAGCAGACTCTTTCGTTCCATAAATACCAACTATTGCGGAAACCAATCCTGATACAATTGCAGTCGTTAATATAGGCAACATTAAAATCGGATATTTTACAATATTGGGTATCATCATTTTAACGCCACCGAAAAATACAGATAGAGGTACGCCCAGTCGATTTACTTTACTAGTACCAATAATTAAGACCGCTTCAGTTGCTGAAATTCCAATTGAAGCAGAACCAGCAGCTAGCCCTGTAATACCTATTGCAAAAGCTATTGCCACTGTCGATAACGGTGAAATAATAATAAGACTAAATACCATTGAAATTAAAATACTCATAATAATTGGTTGTAATTCTGTAAATCCATTTACCATATTACCAATGCCTGTCGTAATCATTCTAGTATATGGCAATATTAGAACACCTATGGCTCCTGAAATCCCTCCAACTACTGTTGGGAAAACAATTAATGCCATACTACCAACACGATGTTGGATTAACAAAATAAATAATACAGCTATAGCTGCCGTAATCATCGTATTTATTAGGTCACCTATACCAGCAATGACCCAAGCACCATTTTTAAATTGAGCTGCTCCGCTTCCTACATATGCAGCACTGGATACAACTGCAATTGCTAACGGCGACAAATCAAATTTCATTGCAATTAATGCACCAATCAAAGCTGGTACAGTAAATTGAATTGCTACTACAACTCCAAGCAATGTTTTAAAAATTGGATGATAATCCATAAAATACTTAAAAATTTCTCCAAGTATTGCATTAGGAACTAAGCCTGCCACAATACCTATGGCGACACCCGATAAAACTCTAAATATAAAATCTTTTGGTGTAATTGTTTTAATTGATGTCATAATATCATCCTTCCACTTATGTATACGCATCTTTATGCAAATAATAAAGAGCCTTAAGTTATAAGCTACCGCTAGCTTAAATTCTAAGATGTGCATGCCGATGTTGTTATATTTAGGCTAGCCATATCATCTATAACTCAAGACTATGGAAAATAGTATATCACAAAATTCTGAATTTTTAGATAAGAATTTTGAAAACTTTTCAAACATATTGTTATTTTCATTAATTCTTCAAAAATGACTATTAATATAGAAGAAAGTAGTATTTACCTTTATGTAATTAGCGCTATTTGTATTTATAGCCCCCTTACTCTTCATAAAATCATTTATATTGACATAAAAGTACGACATATTGATAATAAGATTAAAACAACAACTGTTAGATAGGTGACAAATGATGGAAAATAAATCAATAGATCCAAGAATTATAAGAACAAAACAATTACTAGTAGATGCTTTTCAAAAAGTTTCTCGAGAAAAAAAGTTGTCACAAATTACCGTCAAAGATATCACTGATATCGCAACAGTCAATCGTGCAACATTTTATGCTCACTTTACCGATAAAGAAGATATTTTAGATTACACATTATCTGTAACTATTTTAAAAGACCTCAATGATAACTTGAACATTTCAAATGTTATTAATGAAAAGGTACTACGCAATATTTTTATTTCGATTGCCAGTTATATGAAAGATGTTGAAAAGTCATGTGAGTTAAATAGTGAAGCATTTTGCCATAAAGCACACCAACGTATCAATAATGAGTTAGAAGATATTTTTGCCATCATGTTAGAAAACAGCTATCCAGATCACCAAAGAGATATCATTGTAAATAGCGCAAGTTTCTTAGCAGCTGGTGTATCTGGTTTAGCTTTACATTGGTTAAATACAAGCCAAGATTCAGCAGACGTTTTTATTGATAAAAACCTTCCATTTTTAATACATCATATTGCTCATTTTTAAAAGATAAAGATATATCGCATCAGTGCATGTTTTACTTCAATATTATCATTAAGCATTTAAGTAAGATTTAACCCCTACTAAAAATAATTATATCTTTTCGCTACAATTAAGCAGAACAAAGTTACACCTTACATACCACATCATAAATGTACGACGCTTGTCCTACACGCATATAGATTTTAAACAACCTCTATATTAATCTATATACGCTCATGACAAGCGTTTTTATATACTTAAACAACACTTTCATATAAACGTTGTCTAAGCAACAGATAAAGCGAGCATGTTTATTGGCAAATATTTGATGTGGTAGTATAGTATATTTAAACAACAGATGTCGCATAGATGATGTTCGTTGTTTATCAAACGAAAAAGGAGGGATTGACGTGAGCGAGACAGACGAGCCTATGGGGTTTGAATACACACATGTACACATACCATTAATGTATCAAAGTGGTAGTAAATATGTACTATCAATTGGCGATACTAAATTGAAGTTGAAATTGAAGCAAATAATGAAAGTTATTGCGCATAGCGTACAGCAAATTGTCTATCAAATGAAGTATAAAAATTATATAAATCAATTTGACGACGGTTTAAATAGAAGCCATATATTTGGCTTTAAACAGTCTAATAATATGTTATTTATATTTGCGCAATTTAAAAAGATGTCGTCTGACAAAGTTAGTTTCTATGCTCAGCATCGTCATCCTTTCATAAGTACCAATTTCCCCAATACAACTTCAACTTCTCTTCTATCATCTAATTGATTATCGTTAAATTATTGTACCTATTTGTTAAACAGTAATTTCAAATCCCTTAATTAAAACTTGAAAATGTGCGAGTGTTAGCACAAAAAATAAAATATAACATGAATTAACGTATTGATTAATAAGAGAAACCTTTAAAACCCTTTTTAAACTTATCAATCAACATTCTTAGGAGGAAATAACTATATGAAAATTTTAGATAGAATTAATGAACTTGCAAATAAAGAAAAAGTACAGCCACTTACTGTAGCTGAAAAACAAGAACAACATGCTTTGAGACAAGACTATTTGAGCATGATTCGAGGTCAGGTATTAACAACATTTTCTACAATGAAAGTCGTTGATCCACTTGGTCAAGACGTTACACCTGATAAAGTCTACGATTTACGTCAGCAATATGGTCATCTTCAAAACTAATGTTTAATATCAAAAATAACTAGTTAGTACTATAATAAAGCCCATACATGATGGATTTCACTAGTGCATGTCATCAACATTTATGACAAATGCATACAGCTTAAAATTCCATTTATGTATGGGCTTATTTTATGACATCAATTAACAATTAATTTAACAGACTAAAAAGTTAAAATGATGACCATCAAGATCTTTGAACATCGCTCCATAAAAACCTTGACTTACAGTTGGTTCTTGAACAACAGTACCACCTGCTTCTTTCACTTTATTTACTAAACGATTTACTTCTTCATTCGTTTTCACACCTAGCGAAATCATAACTTCATTTGGTTTCACATCAACACTTTGTTGGCTCACCTTTTCAAAATGATTATTTTCAATTAAAATCACTGTTGTTTGACCTATTTGAATACCAACCATTTTGTCTAACATTTGTGGATTTTTATTAATTTCAAAACCTAATGACCTATAAAATTGTTCACTCTTCTCTAAATCTTGGACATGTAAATTGAACCACATTGATTGAATCATAATCTCACTCCATTTATCTCATATTTATAAACTTTGTTCTTTAAGCCATGTATTTAAAGATAATTTAGTAGGATTGATTTCAGACATTAATTCAAAATCTACCTCATATCCTTTTTCTTCTAACCATTGTCTTTCTGCAGTACCACTAACAAATTCACCTTCAATAACGGTTGGTTTGCCCGTTACCTCACTAAAAATCTTTGCCACTTCAGTTAATGTCAGTTCATCTGAACCGATTTCTAATGATTTATGGTTAAATTGATTTGGATGTTCAAATAAATATGCAGCAATTTTAGCAATATCTTTAGCAGAAATCATAGTAAACTTAATATTCGGTTGAATGAATTCTGGTAATGTTATATGGTCATCTTCAACATTTGCAATTCGTAAAAAATTATCCATGAAAAATGATGGTTTAATAATTGTAGCATTTACGTTTGAAGCCATTAATCTATTTTCTATTTCTGCTAACGTTTCAAAATGTGGTCCTGTTCGATTACGATTAACTCCACCCGCAGTACTATAAACAATATGTTGTATCTTTTCTTCTTCTGCCACCTCAATTAACATTGTGCCTTGTCTTAGTTCTTCATCAATATCATCTTTAATGATTGGTTGAATACTGTATAGCCCGTATTTTCCCTTCATTGCAGACTTCAAACTAACGCGATTGCTTAAATCACCTTCAACAATTGTTAAGTGAGGATGTTCTATTTCTGAAAGTTTATGATTATTCTTATTTCTTGTTAATGCACATACATGCCAACCATTCTCTAACAACTGTTTCACAACGGCATTACCTTGTTTACCTGTAGCACCTATGACTAATATTTCTTTCATGTTTAACCACACTCCCCTGTTTATCTTAAGAACCAATAATCTTCTTTTTCGCCTTTTAAATACGTATACGGTTCTGGCGTTTGTCCATTTTCCTCAATGTTGTTATTAATCACATCTCTAACATCCCATACTAAATGAATAAAACTTTGTAATTGATTACTAAAAACACCCAATGGTGCTTTCATTTGCAATGCTTTTTCCACTTTATCAGGTGTAGTATCTAACTTTATTGCTATGTCTTGAACAGTTAATGTTGAAACTTTAAAATGTGCTTCTAATTCTTCTTGTGTTGTGCGACGTTGCTCTTTATTTAATGACAAATTCATCACTCTTTTCTTCAGAATGTATTCTTACATTGCATATAAATTGCTATCCTTTTAATCACGACTTATAATAAACGGAGTATTATCCGTTTGTCAATTTTAACAATTCAAGAAGGTGAAATAATGCGCAAAGACGCTCAAGAAAACAGACAACGAATTGAAGAATTAGCACATAAGCTTTTTAGCGAAGAGGGTGTCGAAAATATTAGTATGAATCGAATAGCCAAAGAATTAGGTATAGGCATGGGAACACTCTATCGACATTTCAAAGATAAAAGTGATTTATGCTTTTACGTTATTCAAAGAGATCTCGATGTTTTTATGAAACAATTTAAACAACTTAAAAATACCTACCATTCTAAATATGAGGTTATGAAAGCATCTCTTGATATGCTCTTGCAATTTAAAATGGACAATAAAGCATTGTTACATTGTATAGAGGCTGGAAACAATAAATTACGTTTTTACCAAAGTGCATTTTATCAACAATTATTCAATTTTTATCATGAATTACTTAAGAGTGATGATGCCAAATTTTCAAGATTCAAAACAGATATGCTATTACAATCCTTATCAACACGCGAATTTGGATTCCAAATAGAATATCGTCATATTTCAATTGAAATGTATCGAAATTATTTATTAAACATATACTTAGATGAGGTGGAACGTAATGACTAAAATTGTATTAATTACAGGTGGAAATAAAGGTTTAGGATATGAAAGTGCTAAAGCCCTCAAAGCGTTGGGTTATAAAGTATACATCGGTTCACGTAACGATGAACGTGGGCAACAAGCTTCCCAAAAGCTCGGTGTACATTACGTACAACTTGATGTTACAAGTGATTATTCAGTTAAAAATGCTTATAACATGATTGCCGAAAAAGAAGGTCGTCTTGATATTTTGATTAATAACGCGGGCATTTCTGGTCAATTTTCAGCACCTTCAGAATTAACACCCCGTGACGTTGAAGACGTATATCAAACAAATGTATTTGGTATCGTTCGAATGATGAATACGTTTATTCCGCTATTAGAAAAATCCGAACAACCTGTTGTTGTTAATGTATCAAGTGGTTTAGGTTCATTTGGAATGGTTACTAACCCAGAAACAGCTGAATATAAAGTTAATTCATTAGCTTATTGCTCATCAAAATCAGCAGTAACAATGTTGACTTTACAATATGCCAAAGGGTTACCGAATATGCAGATTAATGCTGCAGATCCAGGTGCTACAAATACTGATTTGGTTGGTGATTTCAGTAATAATGCTAAACATGTTTCGGAAGGTATTAAACCTATCATTAAATTAGCAACTATTGATGAAAATGGCCCAACTGGCACATTTATTAATGGTAATGGCGAAATGCCTTGGTAGATATCATTAAGTTTTAAACCATTTAAGTATGGATATAGTTTAAAGGATTTCGCTATTTATATAAAAATTGTATATAAAATATTTTGGAGGGGAAATTAATGAAAAGTATCACTTTTGAAGAACATTACGTCATCCAGGATATTCAAAATGAAACAATGAATGCAAACACAGCAGACCCTAACGGCGTACCTATGAAAGTAATGTTAGATGGACTCGAGAAAAAAACTGGCTTTACAAATGCTGATGAGTTATCCAATCATGATAAACGTATTCAGTTCATGGATAACCAAGATGTTCAAATCCAAGTTTTATCATACGGGAATGGTTCACCTTCTAATTTAGTCGGACAACAAGCCATCGAACTATGTAAAAAAGCTAACAATCAATTAGCTGATTATATTTCACAATATCCTGATCGATTCCTGGGCTTTGCAACATTACCTATCAACGAGCCTGAAGCTGCAGCTCAAGAATTCGAACGCTGTGTAAATGAGTTAGGATTTAAAGGTGCGCTCATTATGGGACGTACACAAGACGGTTTTCTTGATCAAGACAAATATGATGTTATCTTCAAAACAGCTGAAGCTTTAGAGGTACCAATTTATTTACACCCTGCACCCGTCAATAGTGATATTTATCAATCTTATTATAAAGGTAATTATCCTGAAGTAACTGCTGCAACATTTGCTTGTTTTGGCTATGGGTGGCATATTGATGTTGGCATCCACGCAATACATTTAGTATTATCTGGTATTTTTGACCGTCACCCTAAATTAAATATCATCATTGGACATTGGGGAGAATTTATCCCATTCTTCCTAGAGCGCATGGATGAGGCTTTACTTGCTGATCACTTAAATCACCCTATCAGCTATTATTTTAAAAATAACTTTTATATTACACCGAGTGGTATGTTAACGAAACCGCAATTTGATCTAGTTAAAAAAGAAGTAGGTATTGATAGAATACTTTATGCCGCTGATTATCCATATATTGAACCTGAAAAACTCGGTGTCTTTTTAGATGAACTTGGTTTAACTGATGAAGAAAAAGAGAAAATTAGTTATAGAAATGGCGCTAAGTTATTAGGCTTATAATTAATCATTAACAATTGGAGGGCATTAATATGGATACTTTAGAATTACAAGGTGCTAAATTGAGATACTATCGAGTTGGACAAGGTCCCGTACTGATTCTTATACCGGGCGCAAATGGTACAGGTGACATTTTCATGCCACTTGCTGAACGTTTAAAAAATCATTTTACCGTTGTCGCAGTAGATCGTCGTGATTATGGCGAAAGTGAATTAACTGAACCGCTTCCTGATTCAGCAGCAAAACCTGATAGTGATTATCGTGTTAAACGTGATGCACAAGACATTGCTGAACTTGCAAAGTCATTAAGTGATGAACCTGTATATGTATTAGGCTCAAGTTCAGGTTCTATTGTTGCTATGCATGTATTAAAAGATTATCCTGAAGTCATTAAAAAAATTGCTTTCCACGAACCACCTATCAATACATTTTTACCGGATAGTACTTATTGGAAAGATAAAAATGATGAAATTGTTCATCAAATTTTGACAGCAGGATTAGAAAAAGGCATGAAAACTTTTGGTGAAACTTTAAACATTGCACCGATTGACGCAAAAATGATGTCTCAACCTGCCGACACAGAAGAAGGACGAAAAGAACAATATAAACGTACAATGTTCTGGTCAGAATTTGAAATTCGTCAGTACACTCATTCTGACATTACGTTAGATGATTTCAAAAAATATAGCGATAAAATCACGTTACTGAATGGCACAAATTCAAAAGGATCATTCCCTCAAGATGTTAACTTCTATATCAATAAAGAAACTGGAATACCTATTGTAGATATCCCAGGCGGTCATTTAGGTTATATTCAAAAACCTGAAGGCTTCGCTGATGTATTGTTAAAAATGTGGGGATAACCCCCCTATACTAAACAGCAAACAAAAAGCTTGGACAGTTTTCAAAATATTTTTGATGACTGCCCAAGCTTATTTTTTGTATTTTAACATTCAAATTAACCAATATTTTAAATTAGTTGTCTACTTATTATTATCCACTAACAATACTACTGTTCTAAACATTGATAGTCTGCCTTCGCAATACCTCTTCCTATAAGGACTAAATACTCTGGCACTTTTTTCGAAAATGCCATAGGTATTAATTCGTATTGTCCTTGAGTATATTGAATGAGGTATGTTTGTTTAGTATCTTCGAATGTCATAAATCCTTTCAACCTATAAATATGAGACGGAAGGCATGCTAAACGTTTTATAAATTCCGATTTTGTACACCTAACTGGTGATTGAATAAATTGATGATTCATTGTTTTATGTAATGATTCATGCTTACTTAAAGCATATGCCGGCATTTGTTGTGATGCTATTGGCAAAGCGACTCTACCGTCCATACCAACTTGTATATCTGCATCTGGATTAATAACTTCTAAGTCTTTTAAAAGTTTACTCGTTGTATCAACATGTGCTGAATCTATTTTATTTACAAACACTACAGAGCAGTATGCTAATTGCTCATAAAATAGGCCTTGGATGTCTTTGGGGAATGCTTTTATATGTTTATACATACTTGCGTCAACCACACCAATCATATGTGAAATTATTGTAAATGGAGCTAATATGGGTGTTAAACACGCATCTAAAACGGATACAGGCTCTGCAATCCCACTACATTCAATAAATACAATATCTGGTTGTTCTTCTAGATATAATTGATGTAACTGTTCTGATACATCTGCTTTCATCGCACAACATATGCAGCCCTCTGTCAGTTCACTTAATGGTACGTCTTCAGATACTAATGCACCATCAACACTCATTTCCCCAAATTCATTCATGATAACTGCTGGTTTCAGCGATTCCTTCAATGATTCAGTGAGTAAATGATTTAGCACTGTCGTTTTACCACTCCCTAAAAAACCACCTATAATGACTATTTTCATCTACGACTCTCCCCTTAAAATTCATATGAATTGCATATTCGAAGATAGCTTTCCTATTGACTGACAGGACGCTACAGTTAGTTATAGTTCATTCATTCTTTAAAAGGCCGTCATTATCACTTTCGAAATTAGTCCTATACTAATGATCAAAACTAATGATGTCACCATTTGTTTTCCAATCAATTTAAGTGCCGATTTACCACCTAAATGTTTCAATAACATCGTCATCGTGACTGAACATGCTGTAAATGTTGAACTAAAAAATACAAGTAGTAGCAACTGTATCACTGTTAGCTCCTTTAGTACGGAACCTTGTTGCATATTAAACAAGAGCATGCCATCTTTTCGAATCATTGAAAATAAAATACCTGGGGACAACTCTGACGAAATCCCTAATAACGATAAAACAGGTGTAAACACTTGTGATACAACATTCAAAATTGGCGTTAGTGATAAAATGCTAACAATAAGACAGATTGTTATAAAAATGGGCAATGCTTGAGCGATAAACATTTGAACATTTTGCCACATTTGTAGCACCATTTGACGTAAATTGGGCATATGCAGTTTCCTATCATAAGGCATAGGAATACTATGTTGTTGCTCATTCTTTTTCAGCCAAATTCTATTATGTAAAATACCACCTAAAAGTACTAATATTAAGTACGGCATAAATAGCCATGACTTTCCAGCTACACTAAAAATAGATAATGTCGCACCTATTTGATAACTGCAAGAACTACCAAAGCTTATTAAGCTCATACACTGCGTCTTTGAACAAGCATGACATTGATGTGCCGCTTGTGAAATGGCTGCTGCATTACATCCAAATCCTTCTAATAGCGGCACGATATCATTCCCTTGTAATCCTATCTGTAACATTGACGGTTCAATTGCCCATATCATCCATGATTTGAGTCCTGTTTGATCAATAACAGCAGTTGATAAACTAATCAATATGACAACTGGCAATGCCCATACGAGAGAATATGTCCCAAGTGATAACACACCGTAATCACCAAATAATATATGCTGTAAAATATCGTGATTGAGCAATGTTATTTGAGTTAAATATTCTATCCATGTTGATACATACTGATTTTGAAACCAATCTGAAAATTGATACGCTATATAGATAGGCAAAGCAAACATTAAAAATATCAACATCCAAGCTAAAAATGTCGCGCTTATTTTCGGTCTTAAATGTTGACGCTCTTTTTGAAATAAAGTTAATTGTTCAATCGCATGTTTGCTTGCAATGGGTGAAGAAACAACACTTTCCGCTAATGAAATATCTAATTTCTGTTTAATAATTAGTAATCTTAATTTTGCTTTTTCTGTTGCGGTAAGTTTATCCGCATGACTAATAACCAAATAATGAGGCTCATTAGGTATGGGCGTATAATGCCCCGTTCTCATATCATATTTCACTTCTAACATGTGCATGACACTTCACAACATGAATAATCATCTAAATACATTTGATTTTTTTGGTAATTTTCAATGACCTCTTGTTTAGCTGGTAAGCCTTCCCGCTGTGTTAAAAGATGGGCAAGTACTGCAAATCGCGCTCTGAATTTATAGATATAGCATAATTTGGCATTATCATTTTCAACTGTTGCGCCAATCATAAAAATATTCGGATAACGTGTCGATTCATCATGATTTGTTAATTTAATATCTTGATTAGTAGTCGTAAACAGTTGTTGAACGATTGGATTTTTTGTTGCATCAAAGCCAGTTGCTAGTATTGGTTCATGAGGCGTAAGCACACTTTGTCCGCTATCAAAACTGATATGATACTGACCATTGTTAAACTCAATATCTTTAACCGTATAATGTACATTCATTTCAATGCGTGCACCTTGTTTAATAACATTACCTAGTCGCTGACGTGTATAAGGTGACAATCTAACACTAGGATCAGCATCTGGATCATTTAATCCGGTTGTACTTGTGTAAAGTGCAATGTCAGAGCCATTTTTTGCAAGTTGATAAGCTGCATCAAAGCCACTTTCATTACCACCAATAACTACATATTGTCCTTTATTAAAGGTATTAAAGTCTTCAATTTCACTATAATGAATACCATATTTAAAAGGCTTTTTAGGGAAACTATAATCACCTGTTGCGACAAAGATATAATCCGCGTTATATGTCTCTGTTGTCGTTGCAATCGTATAGTATGCATCATCTACAGATACATTTGTGACAACGGTATTTTCAATGATATTCAGTTCGTAATGGTTGGCGACCACTTGTAAATATTCAGCATATGTTTCTCCGGAAATATGTTCTTCATTAAATGTAAATGCTGGTGAAGTATCCATAGAAACTGCATTCATATCAGGCATGCCAAATCCATTAGACGTAAATGACGGCGTAATCGTACGCGTCGATTTAGGCCAATGTTTAAATGAATGGCCTACTGTTCCTTTTTCTAAAATAATGACATCTTCTATACCGAAATCTTTTAAGGTAATGGCCATACCTATACCTGCAGCACCGGCACCGATAATAGCCACTTTATGATGTTGCATGTTAACACTCCCTCAATGATCTATTTCATGTTATTGTTTCTGATTATAAATCGTAATAATTACGATTTATAAAGTATAGACCTATCCTTGAGAAATTTCAACATTAAAAGAAAAACTTCCGCTATTGTAGAGAATCCTTCTACATTTTGGAAGTTGGCTTGCGGGATTTTATTAAATTTAAGGATGCTACAGTACGTTCAATTGATTGCGAATGACATTTAATGGTTATCATCCAGCCTCAGTACTTAGAGATAACATTTTTGGCTGGAAATGATAAAGAACCACTAATGATTTATTATGTAGTGGTTCTTACACGTTAGCTGTGGATAATGTGTACTTAAAAAATGGGAATACATGTGTAAAGCTCATGCATAAGAAATACTAATTTCTAAAGATAAAGTTTTTCTTTATTGTTGTGTAACTTCTCCACGTTGTATATCACTATTCAAATTTTGTTTCATATTATTAAACAACTCTTGAAATCTATCCTCATCTTGATCAGAATAACCTTTAAAAATAACTGAATCTATATTTTCTTCATTAAAATAATAAATTTCATCTTCCACTACACCAATGGGATATTTACATGCAGAATAGTCAAACATATACTTTTGATTTTCAATTTCTACAATTGGTCCTCTATTAATAATCATTAACTTTTGTGAACCTTCTTTTAAATAAATTATGCTTCCTATTGTTTCCATTTATTTTCCTCCTTTGTCACCGTCTCGATTTCGATATTCCTTCGCATTTCCAAGTCAATCATCTCTTCTTCCGCTTTGCGAATGCCATGTTGAATTTGCTGTTGTTGCTCGTATAATGCTTCCGTTGAACGTCGTTTCGCAAAATTAAATTCATCGCGGAACTGTTCCATACGACTAGCCATATTGCTACTATAATAACGCTCGCCTAAATGTTGATACAATTGTTCTATCGAATGATTAAGCGCATCACTTTCATCTATCAACGCTTTAACTTCTTGCTTTTCGTCATATAAGTCATCCATTTGCTTATGTTTCGCTGTGATCATTTTATTGATTTCATCAAGTTTATTCGACATCATTTCACCACATTTTAATTTTTACCAATTTCATTACCAATCATTACGTCAGTTTGGTCAAAAGCCTCACCAACTTTTTGTATATTATCGCTCGCAGTTCCTATTGCTTCAGCAACAGATTGATTTTTGCTAATCAAATCATCTATCACACTATGGGCATTTTCATTTCCACTCACTGTTGTACTTTCATCTTTATCCGGTTTCGACACATTATTACATGTTTCAGCAGCACTTTTAATAGATGATGATGCACTATTGGTCTTAAAAATATCACTTTGAACTGTACTCATCATTTACACCTCTTCCCATTTAAATTATTTTAAAATTATTATAAAATGTATCAATATATGATATTCAAACATTCAATTATACTTAAATATTGTTTTATGATTATATTCAAAATTATTGTATCAATAAATATGTATCATTCCTAGAATTTTATTGAACAAAAAGTTAGAAAATAACTTTTATTGCAACTCAACCTTGTTTTGCATTACAGAAATTAACAATAGCGATTAAAATTTTATTTTCCAACAATAAAAAAGCACAAATATTTTTATCGAGGCAGGTGAAACACTTCTCATTGTAAAAATATCTGTGCATATTATTTATCTCAATCTAACGTAGTAACTAACTTGTTGTACCTTGTAAAATCTTATCCATAGAATGCGCAACACTATCACGGTACATCTCACCAAATTTCAATAAATGCACCATCAATAAATATAAACGATAAAATTCAAGTCTATAAGATGCACCTTTTGCGAGTGGATAATGTTTATTATACGCATCATAAAATTCGCTCGTAAAACCACCAAATACCGTTGTAATACCGATATCAAATTCTCTGTCACCATATAAGGGTGCTGGATCAAATAATGCCGGGCGACCATCTTGTAAAAACATATAATTACCACCCCATAAGTCACCATGTAATAAAGACGGTTTACTTTGATGATTCTTTAATTCCGTCACAATTTGATGTCGCACTTTGTCATATACTTTGATATCGTTGGCATCCCATAGCCCCCTATTTAACAACGCATCTTTCAAATGGTCCATGCGCTTGTCGACAAAAATGGTACACCAATCGTCTTGCCAATGATTATCAAAGGAAATATCGCCACCCTCATAAGGTAATGGGAAGCCAAATTTGCCTTCTTCTTGTTGCTGACTGTGTAATTGAGCTACGAGTTTCCCTAACTGGCGTTGACTTCCTGAAGCCCCTTCTTCTAAATATGTCATCACTAAATACGCATCACCGTTAACTTCGCCACTTGCAATCACTCTAGGTGCCGTGATGCCGGCACGCTCAAATTCATTTAAACCCGCAATTTCTGCAGCATAAAAGGATTCTTTACGCCCACGTTGGACAAGTAAGAAAAATGTATCTGCATCGGTTTCGACTCGATATGCTTCATTTACATCACCACCACTAACTGGTGAAATATCTTTAATATCTTTTAAAGGTAAATGCTCTAACCATTGTTCATTCATACAAACACCTTCCAATCTACTTACTTTATAATATTATATTGCCTAATTAAGATGATTTAATCTTAAAATTATTTGTAGTACTTGCGTCAATTTTCAAAACTTTTTAGTTTTAACTAGGAAATTATGTAGGGAAATGCTAGTCTATTAAAAGAATATATTTCACATATATTAAGTTGAGGATAGTAAGCCTCAAATATAATGAAATAGGAGCATACTCATGTACAAATTAATTAAACCTTTCTTATTCAAAATCGAACCCGAAAAAGCACACGGACTAACTATCGATGCATTAAAAACGTTACAAAAGTTTCCAGTTTTATTCCCAGTCGTCGATAAACTATTCACTTACAAGAACCCAATGTTATCACAAACGATACAAGGTAATACGTACGACAATCCAATTGGCTTAGCAGCTGGTTTCGACAAATCTTGCGAAGTGCCAAAAGCATTGGAACACCTTGGATTTGGTGCATTAGAATTAGGTGGTATCACACCTAAACCTCAACCGGGTAACCCTCAACCACGCATGTTCAGATTATTAGAAGATGATGCCTTGATAAATCGTATGGGTTTCAATAATATTGGTATGAACAAAGCACTCAGCCATTTGCGTAAACATGCTTATCAAGTACCTGTTGGTATCAATGTTGGTGTGAATAAAATGACACCTTATGAAGCACGTTATCAAGATTATATAAAAGTCATTGATACGTTTAAACACGACGTTTCATTTTTCACAGTCAATATCAGTTCTCCAAATACTGAAAACCTTCAAAATTTCCATGATAAAGATGAATTTTCAATGTTATGTCAAGCTTTAACAACATTTAAAAAACAACATGATGTAACAGTGCCAATTTATTTAAAGCTAACGTCTGATATGGATTTCGATGGCTTAAAAGCACTATTACCGGCGATTACTAAAACATTTGACGGTGTCATCTTAGCAAACACAACGCGCCAACGAGATGGTTTAACTTCCGCTAATAAAGTCGAAGAAGGCGGTTTGAGTGGTCGTCCATTATTTGAACGTAATTTAAAATTAATTAAGTATGCTTATCAACAAACAAATGGTGAATTTTTAATTATAGGTACAGGCGGCGTATTCAGTACTGAAGATGCAATCAAGATGATGCGTCACGGTGCATCACTGATTCAAATTTATTCATCACTTGTTATTGAAGGCCCAGGTTTAACTAAGAAAATGAATAAAGGCATCGCGCGCTACTTAAAAGATAATCATTTTAACAATGTCAATGATATTATAGGACTAGATGCCTAACCCAACATAGTCAAATGATACGTTAAAACTTGCTGAATCGTCTTAATAAAATTATGATATAACTCAAGAAGATATATTTATCACCATTTTCAAAATAATGGCTTAAATATCATATATCATCAAATATAGCGTTTTTATAACGGAGGCGTTTGTTATGACTAAAGAAACAGATAATAAAAAAACAATATCGACTTCTGACAACAAAGACACACAGCAACAAAATCAACCTGAAGAAGATGAACGTCAAGGTTTGAATGGTTATCGTAAAACAGATCTTGATTTAGAAATCGAGCAAGAGCTACGTGAAATGATGAAAACAGGAGAAAATGAAACGAAAAATGACTACAAAAAGTTTAAAGTGTTTTCACTTATTTCAACACTTGTCATTGTCATTTTAGCAATTATACGATTTGTTCATAAAATGATGTAAGCTTCGTCATTGAGAGTGAGACTTTGATTGATGTCTCTGGATCCAGATATTCATGATAACTACAATATTTACGATTATATAAATAACCCGAGATTTTAGTATGATTCATGTCACTAAAATCTCGGGTTATTATTTGATATATTCTATGTAAGACAAGGCCTGTATACCTTTACGTCACACACTAGATTAATCTGGATATTGTTCTAAAAATGCTTTCGCTTCTTTATTAACTGTTTTAAAATCAATACCTTGTTGCATCGCTGCAAAGACGCAGCCACAATAACACTGCCTAAAGATATTATAGTCATTACACATTTCTATAGAACGTTCATAACCTTTACTTTTCTTAAAATCACTTGGCAAATAGTTCACATCGTATATTTTTTGAACATCCATACCAAGTTCATTGATTAATTGTGCGTTCTTTTTAGGTGATAATGTTAATGCACTTCCGAAGTAATCATAGCCATGTTCTACAGCTGCTTTAGCTACAATATCTAAACGCATTTCAAAACAAGCAGTACAACGTAAACCGCCTTCTTTTTCATCAGCTAATTCTTTATCCTTCACCATTTTCATAAACTTATGTGGTTCATAAGGTGCTTCAATATACTTCACATTCGCACCAGTCTTGCGATTAAAGTCTTCCACAAATTGTTCTTGCACTTTAGCACGTCGTAAATATTCATTTTTCGGATGGATATTTGAATTCGCGAAATATATTGCAATGTCTGCATATTGAGTCAAAAACTCTAATGTATATGTACTACAAGGCGCACAACAGCTATGCAATAAGATTTTAGGTCTGATTGCTTCTCTTTCCCACTGCCCGATTAACTTTTTAAGCACCTTGTCATAATTAATTTTTTGATTTTTCATTTTACCAATAATTGGTTCAGCATTAATCATGATTTAACCTCCCACATTGAATCATTAACTTCTATTATATATGATTCTTATTAAATGTCAGTCAAAAAAGTTAGAAATCCATTTTAATACATTTATATTTCTAAAATCCCTTATGTATCTGAAGGAATTTAATTTAAGGTCTACTTGACAAAGTGTTGTTCAAGTTGCAATACTCTTCTCTATCATGGATTAATTAGTTTAAGTGACGAATACTATATTTATGAATCATATTTTTTATTTGTTCTAAATTCTTGGCGTCTGTAGCCACAGATACGTAACTATCTGGGCGTACTAGAAATACTGAGTTTTCCTTAATACCTTTAGCATACATTGATTTGTTCCAAGGAACGTTATACATTGGAACCCCTGTTTCATAGGCTAATTGTTTAACATCTTGTGTCATTGTCCCATATAGGTGTATTTGCCAATCATATGATTTTAAGGGTACAAAGTTATCAATGTTTTCGTTATAAATCCATGGTAGACGATCCCCACCTTTAATTTTGCCATATTCTCCAGTACTTAATTCACTTTGATGATAGTTTAAATTGGTTTGAGAAATAGTTTTAAATAATAATTTTTTCAGAGTATTAAATCGTAATAATTTGGGTGCTAAGAAAGGAATAACAAAGTTTTTAACCATACGACTATTAACCATGATTTGAAAAGCTGTATCAGTCGTACTAACTAATTTTTTGGCGAACTCAATACGTTCTGGTTCATAAGTATCTAACAAATTTGTCGATGCTTTACCTTTTAATACCGCTGAGATTTTCCAGGCTAAATTAAGTGCATCGCTGATACCTGTATTCATACCTTGCCCACCTGCCGGACTATGAATATGACCAGCATCACCACAAATGAAAATGCGACCCACTCGAAACCTTTCGGCTACACGATGATGAGCACGATAAGATGAATACCAATTCACCTTGTTTACTTTAATTGGTAAGATACGTTCTACATGAGGAATAAGTGTCACAAAATCTTTAGGAGCATCACCATCCACTTTTAAATTGTCAGGGACTAATCCAATCAATCTCAATTGCCCTTTAAATCTAACAGGAAATCCCATACAAAAATAATTATAATGGAAGCCCATGGATGCATCTTTTAATTCTGTTCCATTTTCTACGTCAGCAACAAAAAAGGTTTGTCGATAAGTACCACCAGCGAAACCAATATCAAGTGATTTTCTAACAACACTACTTGCGCCATCGCAACCACAAATATAAGAAAAAGTTTGTGTTGAAACGCTACCGTCAGGTGATTGAATTTTAGCTGTTACAGCATTACCCTCGTCTGTAAACGATACTAATTCATGCTTCCAATCAATATGACCACCTAAGTTTTTCAGTTCATCAACAAGAATTTTTTCATGAATGTCTTGGGGTAATGTTAAAACATATGGATAAGGGCTAATACCTTTGCCTAATTTACCTAATGGAATTTGTGCGATTGCTTTTTTATCTTTATACAGCTTTAATGTAGCTGCTTCAATACCGCTTTCAACAATTCTATCTACAAATCCAAATTGCTGGTAGAATTCTAATACTCTAGATTGAATAGCCATGGCACGAGAAGCAGTACCCGACCCTTCATTTTTATCAATAATTTTAAATGGAACACCTTGATTACTTAATGAAATTGCCATAGCTAGTCCACTAGGTCCAGCGCCAACTATTAATACTCCATTGTTCATATTTATCTATCTCCTATACAATTTACTTTTTTATTATTGATTAAGCATATATCGATTAGCTAGAGTGTTAAATTACTACAAATTAGAAAATGAACACTTTCAAATATGTGTTCATTAAAATTAATCACCATACATAATAATTACCACGGTGTTTATACGCGCTCTTTCTATGTCTAAACAATCAAATAATTCATATATTGAGATATTCAAAATCTCAATCAAAAATAAAATGCCACGTAATTAAGTTATGCACACCAAAAGTGCATATAGGAGGTTTGCATTTTGAAAATTGGTTTTCAAGCGTTTTACCTGGATTACAAAATTAAAATTTTTAAGAGAATTGATTAAATACATATGATTACGAAAAGAAATTTAGCGATCATTTGAGTAAATAAAAAAGTAAAAGCACTAGTTTAGATAAAGCAATTGGATTTGTAATTTCATCCTTCAATTTATCATGTATTTTACAAAAGATTGATTTCAATTCATCGTAAAAGTTATACTTTTGCCATTTTTTAATGTAACATGGTGTTAGTAATAAAAATAATACATTGAGGTGTTTTACATGACAGCATTATTCCCTTATATCGCTTTTGAAAATTCAAAAGAAGCCCTTGCATATTACGAAGAAGTATTTGGTGCAACTGACGTTAAACGTTTAGAAGTTGGCGAAGAACAAGCATCACATTTTGGTATGTCTAAAGAACAAGCACAAGAAGCAACTATGCATGCTGAATTTGAAGTGCTTGGCGTTAAAGTTTTATGTTCAGATTCTTTCGGCCGTGCTGACAAAATTAATAATGGTATTTCATTATTAATCGATTATGATGTTAATAATAAAGAAGATGCTGATAAAGTTGAAACATTCTATGAACAAATTAAAGATCATGCTTCAATTGAAATAGAATTACCATTTGCTGACCAATTCTGGGGTGGCAAAATGGGCATCTTTACCGATAAATATGGCGTTCGTTGGATGTTACATGGTCAAGATTATAACGCGATGCCACAGTAATATTATTGCTGAAGATATCATTTAATAATATGGTTTAACATTTTTAGCAAGGCAAGCCACTCTCGATTCATGGCTTGCCTTATTTTATTGTATATTTTTAATTATCGTTGCAGGCCCTTGATTGACAATCATATTAAAATGCCTAATTAAGTCAACTTTGTCTATACGGTTTGGATCTTCTACCCAATGTCTTATTAAAGACAATCCCGCACCTGAAACATAACTCATAAAGTATGAAAATGGTATACCATTAATTTGATCATTTTCATTTTTATAACGTTGTAAATGACACATTATTAAGTCATATAGTTTTTCGTGTATATTCGAATCTTTCCCCATACGAAACATCAATTGATAAAATGGTATATTTTCTTCTATGTTTCCTATTAAGATTTTCATAATGTTATATATATTATCCGCCGATAGTCCAGTCGCTTCATTCGAAGTATTATCATTAATAAATGTTTTAATTTCCTCCAACTGCTGATCTTCCAATTTTTCCAGTAAATCATATTTATCATAATAATGCGTATAAAACGTACTTCTGTTAACATCAGCTAAATCTGCAATTTGTTGCACCGTAACCTGTTCCAATTGTTGATGCTGTAACAATTCTATAAATGCATCTCTAATCGCGATTTGTGATTTTCTAATACGTCGATCTATTGTCATCCTTATCACGTCCTTAGCTAATGATTATTAACAATTATAAACGTTATGTTCATTATCCTACAAATCTCCAACATTGATGATTGGCACACAATGTTTACCTGTTTAATATAGGTGATACAAACAAACAGAAAAAGGTGATAACAATGAACCAACATTTACTAGGAAATCCAAAATTAACTGTAACTCATGTCAACGAAGTGAAAGCCGGTATTAACCACATCGTTGTCGACAGTGTTCAATATGGAAATCAAGAAATGATTATGGAAAAAGATGTCACTGTGGAAATGCGCGATGGCGAAAAATTATATATTAATATTTTCAGACCAAATAAAGATGGCAAATTCCCTGTAGTTATGTCTGCAGATACTTACGGCAAAGATAATAAGCCTAAAATCACTAATATGGGTGCCCTTTGGCCAACATTAGGCGCCATTCCGACATCTAGTTTTACACCTGAAGAATCACCAGACCCAGGATTTTGGGTGCCAAATGATTATGTTGTAGTCAAAGTTGCATTACGCGGTAGTGACAAATCAAAAGGCGTCTTATCTCCATGGTCAAAAAGAGAAGCAGAAGATTATTACGAAGTGATTGAATGGGCAGCAAAACAGTCATGGAGTAATGGAAATATCGGGACAAATGGCGTTTCTTATCTTGCGGTGACTCAATGGTGGGTCGCATCATTAAATCCACCACATTTAAAAGCAATGATTCCTTGGGAAGGCTTAAATGATATGTATAGAGAAGTAGCCTTTCACGGAGGTATACCGGATACTGGCTTTTATCGTTTCTGGACTCAAGGTATTTTTGCGAGATGGACAGATAATCCAAATATCGAAGATCTGATACAAGCACAACAAGCACACCCATTGTTCGATGATTTTTGGAAACAGCGTCAAGTGCCATTATCACAAATTAAAACACCTCTACTAACATGTGCTAGTTGGTCTACACAAGGTTTGCACAACCGTGGCTCTTTTGAAGGATTTAAACAAGCTGCATCAGAAGAAAAATGGCTATATGTTCATGGGCGCAAAGAATGGGAAAGCTACTACGCTAGAGAGAATCTTGAACGCCAAAAAGCATTTTTTGATTGTTACCTTAAGGATGAAAATAACGATTGGAAAGATACGCCTCATGTCATTTATGAAGTTAGAGATCAATTTTATAAAGGCGAATTCAAATCAGCGTCAGTGTTCCCTTTACCTAACACAGAATATACACCATTGTATTTGAATGCTGACAATCACACATTGAATCATGCAAAGATTAGTAGTGAGCGTGTTGCACAGTATGACTCTGAAGATAAACAACAAGATGTGCGTTTTAAATATACATTTGACAAAGATACTGAGTTAGTTGGAAACATGAACTTAAAACTATGGGTAAGCACTACAGAATCAGACGATATGGATTTATTTGCAGGTATTAAAAAGTTAAATCGTCATGGTAATGAAGTTAACTTCCCTGATTTTAATCATATTGAAAATGGTCAAGTAGCTACTGGTTGGTTACGCGTATCACATCGTGAATTAGATCAAGAAAAATCCACAATTGCGCAACCTTGGCATAAACATGAAACAGAATTAAAGTTGTCACAAGATGAGATTGTACCTGTTGAAATCGAATTATTGCCTTCAGGCACGCTATTTAAACAAGGCGAAACATTAGAAGTTGTTGTTAAAGGTAGTGAAATTGTAATTGGTAATAGTACCCCTGGCATGAAAACACGTTATGAACATGAAGAAACCGTAAATAAAGGCATGCACATGATTTATACTGGTGGTAAATATGATTCACAATTAATCATTCCTATCGTTAATTAATATATGGTGATTACAGCCGACTGTGTTGATAAGCAACATGTAAATAAATCAACTTGAAATAGTGAAAGCATTGTATAACAAGGGAAGACCACACGCTTGGTAGCTTAAACCAAGGTGTGGCCCTTTTTATTATTGATGGCTATTTAATTTTATAAATCGTGTCACTAAACTTACTACAAGCAATATTAGACCAATAAATAAAGCCATGATTGCTGTATTACTTTCGTTGCTTACGCCTGTTTTTGGCAATTCTTTCAATTGTTGTATATGTACATCTTTGCTCTTGTTATCCAAATAATTACTTTGTTGTTTAACTATTTGTTTATTACTTTTTGTGTGAGTATCTTTTGCTTTAGTACTTGGATTTGCAGCACTATTATTCGATGTTCCATTGATGTTTTTCAACTGCTTGTTAACATTTGAATCTTTCGTGCCATCCATTAAATTATCTGGATGCTTTAGTAAATGTCTGCAATCCGATACTATTCCAGAATCATTTGCCTTTACAGTATTATTCGAAGCCTCATTATCATCTTTCAACTGCTTGATAACATTTGGATCTTTCGTACCATCTATTAAATTATCAAGTTTTTTCATACGTGCTATATCACTAACTGGCCCAGGATAATTTGCATCCGGTTGTCTAACTGGTATTAAATTGCTATTTTCATTCACACCTTCAGGCTTGTTATTTTCGGCGTTTGCATTATCCGTAAAAATCAACACTGATAAAATTGCAACAAATAAACTTATAACTTTTTTCATCTTATTCATCCTTTCCTATTTTACTACCTTAATATCATTGCTATTAAAGTAACCCATCCATCTATTTTTTTCGTCGTATAAAGAGTAATATTTATACCCATTCGGAATATTGTAATAGAGTTTGGCTGTATACGCTTTATCTATTTAATATAATTTTATTATACAATTGATATCAATTCAATTTTTTCCACTTCATGAATACTAAATAACATGACTATAAATTATGTTGCTAAGTTAGGAATTCTATTTTCTACCAAATAAATTCTGCATACTGTTTTAGAAAATCCATTCGAAAACTTATTTCTTTTTAAATATGTACATTATTAAACACTGATAAAAGTGCAACAATAATACATATGCTTCTCTTATGCTAATCAGATAGACATAAAAATAAAAACCCCTAATGGATAACTACATTGTTATCTACTAGAGGTTTCTAACTTATGCTATTTAATTTTATAACACTATCGTATTTTCTTTTTCGTGAATCATTTCAATAATGACATTGTCTTCATTCATTACTGCTACTTTAGGTGCATGGTGTTTAATTTCTTCTTCATTCAACTGTGCATAAGTCATGATTATGACTACGTCGCCTACTTCAACAAGTCTTGATGCTGCACCATTCAAACAAATTTTACCACTACCTCTTTCGCCAGCTATTACGTATGTTTCAAAACGTGCACCATTATTATTATTCACGATGGCTACTTTTTCATTAGGCAAGATGTCTACCGCGTCCAATATATCTGAATCAATCGTTATGCTACCTACATAATTTAAATTCGACTCAGTCACTCTTGCTCTATGAATTTTAGCATTCATCATTGTTCTTATCACTTTATTCAGCTCCAATTATTATATTATCTATTAAACGTGCTTTTGAAAATTTAACTGCTAACGAGATAAAAATGCGTCCAGTTATTTCGTGTTGTTCTACTAATTGAGGATAACTATAAACAGCAACTTCTTCAATGCGTCCACTTATATGTGATTCAAGATATTGAGTAACCTTGTCTATAATTACTTTACTTTGACGTTCACCGTCTTGATACAACGCTTGTGCTAATTGCAAACTTTTACTTAAATGTACCGCTTCTTGTCGTTCTTGCTCAGTTAAATAAACATTTCTTGAACTTTTCGCCAAACCATCTGCTTCTCGAACGATATCAATACCAATAATTTCAACGGCATGATTGAAGTCTTTTACCATTTGCTCGACAATCGCCAATTGCTGGGCATCTTTTTTTCCAAAATAAGCATAATCCGGCATAACAATATTAAATAGCTTATTAACTACTGTTACCACCCCATCAAAATGCCCTGGACGCTTCGCACCTTCTAACACATCAGCTAATGGACCTACTTTGACATCAATACCTAATTCACCTGGATACATATCTTCCACTGTAGGATGAAAAACAATGTCCGCACCTACTTCTGATACTAATTCCAAGTCTTTATCAATTTGTCTGGGATACGCGTCAAAATCTTCGTTAGGACCAAATTGTAATGGATTAACAAATACACTCACAACTGTAATATCATTTGTACTAACTGATTCGCGAACCATCGTTAAATGTCCATCATGTAAGGCACCCATTGTTGGGATAAAGCCAATCGTTGTGCCTGAGCGCTTGGCTGCTTTAACAATGTGTTGCATCTCTTTTACCGTAGTAATCAGCTTAGTCATTGTCATTAACCTCATTCATAATTTTCTTTTTATATGTGTATGCTTCTGACGGAAATGCACCAGATTTAACTTCTTGATCGTATTGTTTTAAACCTTCCACACCAACACTGAAATCAGAAAATTGCTTCACAAATTTCGCTTTATGTTCAACACCATAATTTAACATGTCATGATAAACCAATACTTGACCATCTGTGCCTTTGCCTGCACCAATACCAATGACTGGAATTGTTAAGTGCTTACTAATTTCTTCAGCTAAATCATTTGGAATTGCTTCAAGAACTAATGCAACCGCACCAGCTTGTTCTACATTTTTAGCATCTACAATAAGCTGCTCTGCTGCTGCTTTCGTTGTACCTTGTAGTTTATAGCCCATAACACCAACACTTTGAGGTGTTAGACCTAGATGTGCAACAACTGGAATACCAATTGCCGTTGCTTTCTCAATAAACGGAGTAATATGTGCACCTTCTGCTTTAATCGCATTTGCATTTGTCTCTTGATAAAGTCTTAATGCATTATTTAAATCTTGAGTCATAGAGATACCTACTGCACCAATTGGCATATCAACAACTATAAATGTATTTGGTGCACCTCTTCTTACTGCGCGACCGTGATGAATCATATCAGCTAATGTTACTTGTACCGTGCTTTCATAGCCCAATACTGTCATACCTAATGAATCGCCAACAAGAATCATATCTATACTTGCTGCTTCAACTTGTTTGGCACTTGGAAAATCATAAGCTGTTACCATAGAAATTTTAGTTTGCTTTTGTTTCATATCTATTAATTGACTTACTGTTTTCAATGTTATTCAACCTCTTTTTGCAGTATTATTAGAAATAGTATAATTAATCTTTTATAGAAAGGAAAGAAGAAGATGTTATCAGTCGCGATTATCGGTCCAGGCGCTGTTGGTTCAACAATTGCTTACGAATTGCAACAATCAATGTCTAATGCAACGCTTATCGGGAAACACGCCAAAACATTAACATATTATACTGTACCACATGCACCGGCACAAGACATTACTGTAATGGGTTATGACGATATAACAAATGTATTCGATGTAATCATTATCGCTGTAAAAACACATCAACTCTCTGATGTTATTCCTCATTTAAAACGCCTTGCACATGAGAATACGCTCATCATTTTAGCTCAAAATGGGAATGGTCAATTAGAACGTATTCCATATAAACACGTATACCAAGCAGTTGTTTACATAAGTGGTCAAAAGAAAGACGATGTTGTTACGCATTTTAGAGATTATCAAATACGTCTACAAGATACTGCTTTAACTCGTCAATTTAAAGATCTAGTTCAAAATAGTCATATAGATGTTGTATTGGAAGCAAATATACAACAAGCCATTTGGTATAAATTGTTAGTAAACTTAGGCATTAATTCAATCACAGCACTAGGCAGACAGACTGTCGCAATTATGCATAATCCTGAAATACGTATGTTATGTAGACAATTACTTGAAGATGGTTGTCGAGTTGCACAGGCTGAAGGTTTAGACTTTTCAGAGCAAACCGTTGATACCATTATGTCCATATATCAAGGTTATCCAGACGAAATGGGTACGAGCATGTATTATGATATTATGCACCACCAGCCTCTTGAAGTTGAAGCAATTCAAGGATTTATTTATCGACGTGCACGAGCACACAAACTTGATACGCCTTACTTAGATACCATTTACAGCTTTTTAAAAGCGTATCAACAACAACTTTAAACACACGCACATATTAAAAACCTTAACGATGCATTTAAAACATTTCGTTCTAAATATCGTTAAGGTCTTCTTATGATATTTATTGGATTATTCAGCTTCTCTAATTTCTTCTGCCACATCTTTGTAATCAATTTTTGTTTTAACAAATGTCTCATTATTTACCGGGAAATGTTGCTGGAAAGTTTCAAAGTTTTGAATTTCAATGACGACATCATCCACTTCAAAGTCAAGCACATGTCCACCATAACTTCTATTATCATCCGCAAAATGAATATGGAACCCAGCAGATCCTATACCATGAAATAATTCTGGTGTGAAAAATCCAACGATGGTACCACGAATATTCTGTCTTATTTCTTCTGGCTGTCTGCGAGCTGAATCAATCAAACGTGTATATGGCGGTTGTTGTGCAGGCATCATTCGTACATGCATATGTTTAAATGTCCCATAAATTTTTACAGCTGAAAATAAATTGTCACTCAACATTTCATTTTTAATCTGTGCAAACACATCTTCTTGTGACAGTTGTTGCAATGAAAAAGTTTTACTCGCTTTAAAATTAGTGATTGATGCATACGGTACTTTCTCATCACCTGTTAATTCTATAAACTGTTTGTGTTCATTGGCATGATATGCCTTTCCATCTAGAAAAATCACTTCTCCATCAGAACCAGTTAACGTTGCGATTCCTAAATTCCCATGTTCTAATACTTCATTAATTGTCGCAGTTCCCTCTAGTAGACCAGCCATTAATGTGCCTAATGTGCCATGCTGATACAAGACATTTGTCATTCGAAAACCATCTCCCATATAGTATTACTAGTCGTCATGATCTAAAATGTATCTCGTGTATTATCCCAATCCTATATAGTCAATTACATCTCGACATTTTGCTTCGTGTCATTAACATTTTATGAGTCATGATACTTTATTCATTTATTATTTTACGCCAAAAGTATTCTCACTATCAATGACTGTACAAAAAATGAACCTATCAATGTAACAGATTACTGCAACTTTGATAGATTCACTTAACACTAACATATCTATTTTTAAGAATTAAAGCTGTATTAGTCTTCTAATAGGTATTTAATTGAATCGAATGTATCTTCTAATGTTTTAACTGATTTATCGAACAATGCTTGTTCTTCAGCATTTAATGGCATTTCATAAATTTTAACAGCGCCGTGTTGGTTAACTAATGTTGGTACACCTAAGTATACACCTTTGTGACCACCATATTGACCATCTAATTGAATAGAAACATTTAAGACATTATTTTCATTATTTAAAATGGCTTTTGAAATACGCATTAATGCTAAAGCAATACCATAGTATGTTGAACCTTTAGCTTGGATAATTTCGTAAGCAGCGTCACGTGTATTTACATAAATTTCTTCCGCTTTAGCTTCACTACCTGTTTGTTCTTTTAATGTGTCATATACTGAGATACCTGCTACGTTTGCTTGTGACCATACTGC
This sequence comes from Staphylococcus argenteus, assembly GCF_000236925.1. Taxonomy (NCBI): domain Bacteria; kingdom Bacillati; phylum Bacillota; class Bacilli; order Caryophanales; family Staphylococcaceae; genus Staphylococcus; species Staphylococcus argenteus. Next base: position 2,618,181 of record NC_016941.1, read on the forward strand.
AAGTTCAGTATCACCATGCTCACCAATAATACTAGCGTCAACACTTGAAGGTGCAACACCAAGTTCTTGGCTAATTAAATATTGTAAACGTGCACTGTCCAATACAGTACCTGAACCGATAACACGCTCTGCTGGTAATCCAGTATATTCTTTTACAAATCTTGTTAAAATATCGACTGGGTTTGCTGCGATTAAGAAGTAACCATCGAAACCACTATCCATTACACTTTTAACAATACTCTTCATAATCTTTGTATTCTTTTCAACTAATTGTAAACGTGTTTCACCTGGTTTTTGAGGTGCCCCAGCAGTAATAACTACTAAGTCCGCATCTTTACAGTCTTCGTATTCACCTGCTTTCACATCAACTGGTGAAGGACTGTGGACTGTACCATGGTTTAAATCTTGAACATCTGCTTTTACTTTATCTTTTGCAATGTCAATAATTACAAATTCATCTGCAACACCTTGCGTAACCATTGCAAAGGCATAGCTTGATCCTACAGATCCGTCTCCGATTAATACAACCTTTTTACCAAATGTTTTCATAATTATGTCTCCTAACCTAATTGAATTTATTTTACACGTGACTACACGTAAAAATATCTATACTGAAATTAAAGATTAACAATTTTATTTTATTATAATATTATGCTACCAAATTACAAACATAAAACTGAGATGTAAGCGGAGTCAATTTACACTCTAACGCCAATAAATATTGATATTTCAAGGTTTTGCACGTAATTTGAAATTTGTGACAATTTTTAGCATCCGAAAGTTGCATTATGTCGCTATATATAAGCATTTTCAAACTATTATACTTACTAATTTTTTTGTTTTAAAAAGTATGGTTTATCGACTTAAATTACTTATCAAGTTATATCAATCCAACCCTCATTCCACATCATATTTCAAAAATGTTTTCGCGGTCAAAGAAATCTTTTTCTATCATTTATATACTTTATCTACCTATTGATTGAACACTATTACTAGGGCGATTCAAAAAAGTATCATGTAATATACAAAATTGTTAGAAAATTAGCAAAAAGTAGTACTTATTCATATAATTTCTGCTATAATCAATTCTATCATTTAAAAAATCTATGGGCGTTATCAAAGCAAGTCATTAATCTGTAACATAAAGTTGTGATTTTTCAGAATTTTTAGACAAAATATTAATTATTTGTGCTATGATATAACATATTAAAAAACACCGTATAGAATTGTTTATGAATGTTTGGGAGGTAAGTTTATGGGAAGTTTTTTCAATAAAATAGCACGAAAAGAGGATCCGACCATCTATCAAAATAAAGATGGTCATTTACAACGTACTTTGCGTGTACGTGATTTCTTAGCCTTAGGTGTGGGCACGATTGTATCAACATCTATCTTTACATTACCCGGTATCGTCGCTGCGGAACACGCAGGTCCAGCCGTTGCCTTATCATTTTTACTTGCGGCTATTGTAGCTGGCTTAGTTGCTTTTACTTATGCTGAAATGGCAGCTGCTATGCCATTTGCGGGTTCAGCGTATTCTTGGGTTAACGTGTTATTTGGGGAGTTTTTCGGTTGGGTTGCCGGTTGGGCTTTATTAGCTGAATACTTTATTGCCGTTGCCTTTGTAGCTTCTGGATTTTCAGCGAATTTAAGAGGATTGGTTAAACCAATAGGTATTGAGTTGCCAGCAGCTTTATCAAATCCATTTGGTACGAATGGCGGTTTTATCGATATTATTGCTGCTATCGTTATTTTATTGACTGCACTGTTACTATCACGCGGTATGTCAGAAGCAGCACGTATGGAAAACATTTTAGTTATTTTGAAAGTATTAGCTATTATTTTATTTGTTATTGTTGGTTTAACAGCTATTAATGCAAGTAACTATGTTCCATTTATTCCAGAACATAAAGTTACTGCTACAGGTGACTTTGGTGGTTGGCAAGGTATTTATGCAGGTGTTTCAATGATTTTCTTAGCATATATCGGTTTCGATTCTATCGCTGCGAACTCAGCAGAGGCACTTAATCCACAAAAGACTATGCCTAGAGGTATCCTTGGCTCATTAGGTATTGCTATTGTATTATTTATCGCCGTTGCCCTTGTGTTAGTAGGTATGTTCCATTACTCACAATATGCAAACAATGCTGAGCCTGTGGGTTGGGCATTACGTCAAAGTGGACATGGCGTTATAGCTGCTATTGTTCAAGCTATCTCAGTTATCGGTATGTTTACAGCGTTAATTGGTATGATGTTAGCTGGTTCGCGCTTATTATATTCATTTGGTCGAGATGGCTTATTACCTTCATGGTTAAGTCATTTAAATGACAAACATTTGCCAAATCGTGCACTTATTGTATTAACAATTATTGGCGTTTTAATTGGGTCAATGTTCCCATTCGCTTTCTTAGCACAACTAATTTCAGCAGGTACATTAGTCGCATTTATGTTTGTATCATTAGCAATGTATCGTTTAAGAAAACGTGAAGGTAAAGATTTACCAATTCCTGCATTTAAATTACCTTTATATCCTGTATTACCAGCAGTAACATTTGTCTTAGTATTGCTTGTATTTTGGGGATTAGGTTTCGAAGCAAAATTATATACTTTAATTTGGTTCATTGTTGGTATTATTCTATATTTAAGCTATGGATTTAGACACTCTAAGAAAAATGATGTAGAAGAATATCACCCACCAAAATAAAACAAAAAATCATTTCCCATCTGAATGACACATTGAGATGTGGAAATGATTTTTTATTTTAAAGTATTAACAATTACCATCCTTGCCCTGCAATATCATATTGATCTAGGTCCCCTTTTTCTAAAGCAATCAGTGCATCTTCTAAAGTATCCAAAGCTGTATCTAATTGTTCATATGTTATAACAAGTGGTGGTTGGAATCGCAACACATTTCCAGCTACAGCAATAATGACTACTCCGTGTTCAAAGCAATAATTACAAATTTTAAGTGCTGCACTGGCATCGCGTGTTTTGAGTATTTTGTCAGAAACGATATCAATTCCTATTGTGAGACCTTTACCTCTTACATCCCCTACACTATTGTATTGAGATACCCATTGATTCATTCTTTGCCTTACATATGCTCCTTTATCAGCACTAGCTTGGAGAAGAGATTGATCTTCAATCATTTTAATTGTTGCTAATGCAGCTTCACAACTAACCGGATTGGCACCTGTTGTAAATAAATGTGCAGGTGCTTCCAAACAGTTCATAATCTCTTTGCGTCCAACAATTGCTGACATAGGCATACCACCTGCTAAAGACTTTCCAAATGTAATTAAATCTGGCGTAAAATTAAAGTGTGATACAGAACTCCATGCACCCGTTCGTCCAAAACCTTGTTGAATATCATCTACTGCCATTAAAATACCATGCTCACGACAAATCTGTTCTAACGCTTCAAAGTAACCTGGAACTGGTTCTAAAAGTCCGCCATCACCTTGTATCGTTTCAATAACAATACATGCAACTTCTTCAGCGGGTACATATTTCGCAAACATTTCTTTTAAAGGTGCTAAATATTCTTCTATAGTATTGGCTTTCGGCTGTTCATACATGCCACGATAATTATCAGGAAAAGGAATATGATAAAAACCATTCAGTAGTGGCCCATAATGTTTACGCATATTTAAACTAATCGCTGACATAGATAATGCACCAAAGGTTGAACCATGATATGCATTCGTAAAGCTAATAATATATGGGCGACCAGTATATGCTCTAGCAAATTTAATAATACCATCATTTGCATCTGATCCAGTTAAACCAAATGTTACTCTTTTTTCAAAAGCTCCTGGTGCAATTTCACAAAGCTTTTTAGCTAAACGTACTAAAGGTTCATGGTACATATATGCTGGTGTATAATGTATAAATTTATCTACCTGTGCTTTTATCGCTTCTGTCACTTCTTTGGGTGCATGACCTACATTTTGAGAACTCGCGCTAGACAACAAATCGATATACGTTTTCCCCTCAACATCAACCAATGTTGCTCCGTAACCGTGATCAATAACTAATGGGTAATATTTAATACGTCCAGATTTCGCAAAATAATGCTCGTCCTCTTGGATTAATTGATGTACTTTACTCATCTTACATTCCCTCCCAATGACAGTAATTATTCGTAAAACCAGCAATCTAAAATCGATCATAAAATTCGACTCACAATTTCATTTAAATACTGTCATGCCATTTTGAATACTATCCAATATACTAATAAAATTCAGATTTGTAAATATATTCTGATAATTGCGAATTGTATAATTCCAATTATCAATTTGGATATTCACTATTTAATTAGGGAATACAAAGAATATATTTCAATTTTACTTTTGAGGTGTCGTGAATGTATTTAAAGATTATTTTTCATTTTACAGCTGCGATAGTCATATCAGTCATTTTGTTATGGATAACCAAGTTGTTTGATATGTTAAATGCTCAAACGCATATAGAAGATTTATTATTAAATTTAGATTTTTTAATTGCACCTGAAAATACACCATTTATCTTGGAATTGATGTGTCACTTAATAATCGGCATTGTTATCTATATCATTTTTGTGCTGTTATTTCATTTCTTTAAAAGATTTTATTATTGGAGCTATGTACTATTATTTTTCATATTTATCACTTTATATCCTTTCTTAATTTTCATTGCACAGCGACCAATGTTCCAATTTAATAGTATTGAATTTATTGGATGGATAATCTCGCATATCTGTTTTATGCTGCTAATGATGTTTAGCATATCCAGAATAAAATAATATTTTTAATTAAACTGACAATTATTTTTCACATTTTATACATTTTTCAAGGTTTATGACTTGAGAAATGTTCTCATTTTTATCATACTGGAGGTGTATTGAAAAGTTAAGGAGTGGAAAGTATGAATAAAGAGCAATTAGAAAAAATGAAAAATGGAAAAGGCTTTATTGCCGCATTAGACCAAAGTGGTGGTAGTACACCAAAAGCACTTAAAGAATACGGTGTAAACGAAGATCAATATAGCAATGAAGACGAAATGTTCCAACTTGTTCACGATATGCGTACACGTGTGGTAACTTCACCTTCATTCTCACCTGATAAAATTTTAGGTGCGATTCTTTTCGAACAAACAATGGATCGCGAAGTAGAAGGCAAATACACTGCTGATTACTTAGCTGATAAAGGTGTTGTCCCGTTCTTAAAAGTAGACAAAGGTCTTGCTGAAGAGCAAAATGGTGTTCAATTAATGAAACCTATCGACAACTTAGACGGTTTATTAGATCGTGCAAACGAGCGTCACATTTTTGGTACAAAAATGCGTTCTAACATTTTAGAATTAAATGAACAAGGTATCAAAGACGTTGTTGAGCAACAATTTGAAGTCGCGAAACAAATTATTGCTAAAGGTTTAGTTCCAATCATCGAACCAGAAGTTAATATTAATGCAAAAGACAAAGCTGAAATTGAAAAAGTATTAAAAGCTGAACTTAAAAAAGGTTTAGATAGCTTAAATGCTGATCAATTAGTAATGTTAAAATTAACAATTCCTACTGAACCAAACTTATACAAAGACTTAGCTGAACATCCTAATGTTGTTCGTGTCGTTGTATTATCAGGCGGTTACAGCAGAGAAAAAGCTAATGAATTACTTAAAGATAACGATGAACTTATCGCAAGCTTCTCACGTGCTTTAGCTAGTGATTTAAGAGCTGATCAATCTAAAGAAGAATTCGACAAAGCTTTAGGTGATGCTGTAGAATCTATTTACGATGCTTCTGTAAACAAAAACTAACTTTTACATCAAAAATTTAAACTAATAGATAAGACTCATACATGTGCTTTAAAGGCATTGTGTATGAGTCTTTTTTGATTAACATGAATTTACCGTACGTATTATAGATGACGCGAAAAAAATCGGACAGCTGAAAAATCTTTAAGATTTCTCAGTTGCCCGATTTTAAATATAACTATTAGAATTTAGTTTTCGTAATAACCTAATTCTAAGTCTTTTGAAGTTTGTTTACGGATTTTTCTCATTAATTTTTCGTCTTCAATTAATGATTCACCGTATGATGGAATCATTTTCTTAATTTTAGGTGCCCATTCAGTTTTGTATTCAGGGAAGTTACGTTCTAATACTTCTAACGCAACTGAAACTGAAGTTGAAGCCCCAGGTGATTCACCTAATAATGCGATTACAGTATGGTCTTGTGAGTTAACCACTTCTGTACCGAATTGAATGAATCCTTTACCGTGTTCAGGAGTATCCTTGATAACTTGAACACGTTTACCAGCAGTGTATAATTGCCAATCTTCATTACGTGCTTCTGGGTAGAATGTACGTAAGTGGTTCATACAACCTTCTTTTGTCATAATCACTTGGTCAAATGAATATTTAATTAAAGGTAAGTTTTTAACTGCTGCTGCTAATAAAGTTGTAATGTTGTATGTTTTAACAGATTTGAATAAATCTAAGTTAGAACCGTTTTTCAAGAATTTAGGTCCAACATTGGCAAATGGTCCAAATAGCAATGTTCTTTGACCATCAATGTAACGCGTATCTAAGTGAGGTACTGTCATTGGTGGTGTACCAGGTGGCTCTTTACCATAAACTTTGGCATCGTGTTGTTCAATAACTTGTGGGTTTGTACAAGCTAAGAATTGTCCACTGATAGGGAATCCACCTAAATGTTTACTTTCAGGGATACCTGTTTTTTGTAATAATGGAATCGCTCCACCGCCAGCACCGATGAATACGTAGTCAGTTACTTGTTTGAATTTGTCACCAGTTAGGCGATTTTTAACAGTAACTTCCCATTGTCCATTTGATAATTGTTCGAAATCAACAACTTCATGGTTAAATTGCACTGTTGCATTTGGATGCTTTTCAATGCTTTTAGCCATTTTACGTGTTAATTCACCGAAGTTTACATCTGTACCTTCGTCAATTTTACTTGCCGCCATAATACCAGGATTATCTTCACGGCCTTTCATCATCAATGGAATCCATTTTTTCATTACTTCGATGTCTTCTGTATATTCGATATTATCGAACATAGGGAATGCTTTCATCGCTTCGTAACGATCTTTTAAGAATTTAACATTGTTTTTACCTCTAACATAACTGATATGTGGTAATGGATTGATAAATTCTCTTGGGTTCTCGATGCTACCGCTTTTTACTAAGTGACCCCAGAATTGTTTTGAAATCTCAAACTCTTCGTTAATCACTTTAGCTTTTTCGATGTCGATAGAACCATCAGGTTGTAAAACAGTGTAGTTCAATTCACATAATGCTGCATGACCCGTACCAGCATTATTTCTTTCGTTTGAACTTTCGATTGCAGGACGATCCAAGCGTTCGTAAACGTGGATATTCCAGTCTGGCTCAATTTCTTTTAACATTGAACCGAATGTTGTGCTAAGTACACCGGCTCCAATTAAAACGATGTCTTTACTATTAGACTTAGCCATTGGTTTCACCTCTCCAAAAATTGTAAATGTGTATCATCAATATGAAAGTTACATAAAACTGACATATCTCTATAAAATATCAACGCCATAAATAACTTCCTGTTTCAATTGATACGCTGTAACAAAATGCTATAGTTAATGCTTACATATATATGTTAAAGCAAGCAGTGGTAAATGTAAATTATAATTATTCATTAACTTTGCAATATATTAAATCTTTTATTCATAAAAGATAAATATCAAATCAATCATAATTATTTGGTAATAAATCGCTAACTACCATTTCCATTTTACTCCCGACACACAGCATTTTAAACATATACCTATTTTGATACAATATAAGTGTAAAATCAATCATAAAAAGGAGATTCAATATATGCATCTAAGAAAATCACTTCAATTACCTTTAATATTGAAATTTATTTTGAATCTTGCGCTTGTAGGTATTGTAGTTATCATTCTGACACATACTGAGTTTAAATTTAATATCGGTGATGGTTATGACTTTTTATTAAACTGGGAGATTCAAGGTTTAATATCTTATATTTTCTCGTTCTTAATACTAATTGCACTTATTTCTAAAGTTATTTTAATATTTATCACTCGACGAAAAAGAACACCATAACTAAACAAGCAGTCCATTGCGTATCATCATACCTAACGCATTGGACTGCTTTGCTATGTTTATTATTTGCTATCTTTTTGTTGTTGCCATTTTTTTATTTCAGCATCTCGTAGCTCAACACGACGAATTTTACCTGAATTTGTTTTTGGTAAATCGTCAACGAATTCGATTTCTCTTGGATATTTATATGGTGCTACTTCATTTTTTACGAATTGTTGTAACTCTTTAATGAGTGCATCATCACCTGTAACATGATTCTGTAAAATAACAAATGCTTTAACGATATTACCACGAATATCATGTGGTTTAGCTACTACTGCGCATTCTTTTACAGCAGGATGGTTGGTTAAAGCATCTTCAACTTCAAAAGGCCCAATTGTATAGCCTGAACTGATGATAATGTCATCTCGACGACCTTCAAACCAGAAATAGCCATCATCATCTACATGAGCTAAATCACCTGTTATATAGTATTTCCCCGCTTGTGCTTTCGCTGTGCGCTCTGGCTCTTTGTAATAGCCTTTGAAAAGTGCAGGCAAATCAAGTGGGACTGCAATATTCCCCTTCGTATTAGCTGGAACATCATTACCTTCATCGTCTACTACTGTTACAAAACTCCCTGGAATGCCTTTCCCCATCGATCCGCTTCTTTGTGGTGTATCTTTTAAAAAACCGATTAACAATGTACTTTCTGTTTGACCATAACCATCCCTTACGGTTAAATCAAAATGTTTCTTAAATTGTTCTACTACTTCTCTATTTAGCGGTTCACCTGCAGAAACTGCACTATGTAAATGTGTTAAATCATAGTCATTTAAATTCTGTAGCTTTGCCATCATACGATACTCCGTCGGTGTGCAACATAATACGTTAATTTGATATTTTTGAAGCAATTCTAAATATGTTTCAGGACTAAATCTTCCATTGAAAACAAAAGCTGTTGCCCCAGAACCTAACACAGATAAAAATGGACTCCAAACCCATTTTTGCCATCCTGGTGCTGCTGTAGCCCATACTAAATCATCTTCATTAATACATAGCCAATGTTTGGGCGCCATTTGTAAGTGTGCAAATCCCCATCCATGACAATGTGTCACTGCTTTAGGATTTCCAGTTGTGCCAGAGGTATAAGATAAAATTGCTGTATCGTCTCGCGTCGTATCAGCTATTTCTAATTGATTACTTGCATTTTCCTTCTCAGATTCGAGTGAAATCCAGCCATCTTTTTGACCAGCGATAGCAAATTTAGTTAACGTCTCATATTCTTTAATTTTTTCAAATTCAACCGTAAAAGGTTCTAATGCAATGACTGCATTAATTTCACCGTGTGTAATACGGTATTGTAAATCTTTGGTTCTTAACATTTCAGAACATGGAATGATTGCAACGCCTAATTTTAAAGCAGCAATATATAATTCATACGTTGCTATAGAACGTGGCATCATGATTAATACTTTATCGCCTTTCGATAAACCATGAGATGCAAGTACATTTCCTACTTTATTGGCTTGTTCAATTAATTGCTGGTAAGTTACCGTTATATCTTCGCCTTCAGTATTATGATAAAGAATGGCTTTTTTATCAGGTATATGACTGTATTTTTCGATTTCTGAAATAATATTATATTTCTCCGGCGCAAATAAATCTGACTTTTGCATAACTAACTTCCTTTCATATCATACATCCACTTTTCCTGTAATGAACGCTGTTATTTTATAAATGAATTATGTATATCATACGCCTATCTTTACAGAATTTTCAATTAAATAGAGTTAAATATTTATGTCCTTAAAAGTACTATATGACTTTCGGCAACTTTCAAGGACATTTAAAATCTTTCTGATATGCGTTTTCTTTTAAATACTTTCAGCTAATTCAATGCGAATATTGTAAGATAATTCACGATTAACTATCTTAACATCAGCACCTTTTGACGTTCCACGATGCTTGTGCGTCTGTTGATACTCGGTTGAATTTTGCCAATTATAAAATGATTGTCTATCTTTCCAAAGCGTAATAATAATATAATGTCGACCAGCCATTCTTGGCCTTAAAAACCGTAACGCTTTAAATCCATTAACATGTTGCAAATGTTTAGTACGTTGTAAAAATTTTTGTTCAAATGCATCTTCTTGACCTTTGTTAATATATAGATGATTTAATACGCATAACGTATCATTTGATAAATCATTGATTTCCTCCAAGACATCATAATAGGCTATGTCATTATTTTTTTGTATTGTAATACCGTCATCCAATTCTTCTATTAAATACGCTCTATATGCGTCATATAATTTCATCACTTACGCCTTCATTTCTTAATATTTTTATCTTCACTACTAGTCATTTATTCCCTTATTTTAAAAAAAGCAATCATACTGCGCACTCACTTTAAGTGATAAATCTTTGTGTAAACAAGTGATGCTATATTAGAACGAACTGCAGTAATTTTAAATTTATTCACACTATTTCCAACAATTTTCCTGTATCAATCGGTTAAATTTTCGACTTAATTCCATGAAAACAACTATTATTCTGCGTAAAAATAGCCGCTAACTCCTTTATTAAGAATTATCGGCTTTCGTATTTATATATAGCTAACATCATATTATCGGTTTATGATTTTAATTGATCATACAGAGAAAGAGATCTTTTAACAATTTCTAAAAACTCATGATCTAAATTGGACGTTTGATGAAAATAAGACAAAATATTTTCTGTTAGCTTTTCTTGTTTTGGAAATGATTCATCTTCTTTTATCCAAATCGCTAATTCGCCTAATGGTGTTTTATCATCTTTAAAAGTTTGTATATATTCGTAAAAGCTCATAGTATTCCTTCTCTCCATTTACTTATATAAATCCTACCACGAAAGCTTCCAAGAAAACACATTTAAATGTCTATTTAGTGAACTTTTTATAGTTATTCATACTTTAAACACTTTGTAGTCTAGTCTAATTATGGTTATTATCACTTATTTCCCTATATTTCTGATTGCTGCATAATGTAATGCTTTAATTTTCAATACTCAATTTCTCTATTTAATAAGCCTGGCACTATTACAACATGTGCCAGGCTATAGATATTACACAAATATTTGATTATTTAGCATACGGTTTTACTTCGATTGCCCCTTCATTTTCATCATGAACACCATGTTTATAATAATCCACATATTGAGGTTCTAAAGGTTTTCTTCCACGTATAATGTCCGCAGCTTTTTCAGCTAACATCAACACTGGTGCATGGATGTTACCGTTAGTTGTGCGCGGCATAGCTGATGCATCTACTACACGTAAATTTTCCATACCGTGAACTTTCATTGTTAATGGGTCCACAACTGCCATTGGATCTGAAGCAGGTCCCATTTTAGCACTACAAGATGGGTGTAATGCTGTTTCTCCATCTCGACGGACCCAATCAAGAATTTCTTCATCTGTTTGAACTTCTGGTCCTGGTGAAATTTCTCCCCCATTAAATGGATCCATAGCTTTTTGAGATAGAATGTTTCTTGCTACACGAATAGCTTCTACCCATTCTTTTTTATCTTCTTCCGTTGATAAATAATTAAAACGGATACTCGGCTTTTCAAAAGGATCTTTAGATTTAATTTTTAAGCTACCACGAGAATTTGAATACATCGGACCTACGTGGACTTGATAACCATGTGCAACTGCTGCCTTTTGACCATCATATCTTACTGCTATAGGTAAGAAATGGAACATTAAGTTAGGATAGTCAACTTCGTTATTTGAACGAACGAATCCGCCACCTTCAAAATGATTAGATGCTGCTGCACCTGTACGTGTAAAAATCCATTGCAAACCAATAAATGGCATACGTTTAATATCTAAGCTTGGTTGTAACGATACAGGTTCCTTACATTTATGTTGAATATATACTTCTAAGTGATCTTCAAAGTTTTCACCTACACCTGGTAAATGAACACGTGGTTCAATACCTTTTGACTTCAAGAATTCTGAATCCCCGATACCTGATAATTGTAGTAATTGTGGCGTATTGAATGCTCCACCAGACAAGATGACTTCATTAGCATCAATAGTATGCAATTTTCCATTTTTCTTATATGTCACACCTGTTGCTCTTCTACCTTCGTAATGAATCTCCGTGACAAAAGCACGTGTTTCAACTGTTAAGTTTTTACGTTTCATTGCTGGATGCAAATATGCTCTTGAAGCCGACATACGACGACCACGGTGAACTTGACTATCAAAAGGTCCGAATCCTTCTTGTCTAAATCCATTCACATCAGGCGTCTTATGATAACCCGCTTCTACACCTGCATCAAAGAACGATTGGAATAATGGATTTGTTGCTGGTCCTCGTTTTAACTTGATTGGACCATCATGGCCTCTAAATTTATCATAAGGTGCTGCGCCGTATGTTTTTTCTAATTTTTTAAAATAAGGCAAACAGTGTGCAAAGTCCCAAGTTTCCATACCTTCTGGCTCAGCCCAACCTTCATAGTCCATTGGATTACCACGTTGGTAAATCATGCCATTAATTGAACTTGATCCGCCTAAAACTTTACCTCGAGCATGTGCCACCTTACGACCACCCATATGTGGTTCTTCGTCTGTTGAATAAATCCAATCGTAAAATTTATTTCCTGAAGGGAACATTAACGCAGCTGGCATTTGAATAAATAAATCCCAAAAATAATCACTGCGACCCGCTTCTAATACTAAGACTTCTTTATCTTTATCTTCACTTAGACGGTTACCAAGTACAGAACCTGCACTACCGCCTCCAATGATGACATAATCATATGATTTGTTTTTATTGCTCATCGTTATGACCTCCAAAGTTTGTTGTATTTCAAAGTGAGTATTGCATGAACTATTTGTTAGTGGCTGATTAGTTATCATTGAATCTCTATTTTTACTTAACTGACAATATTAGTTTTTATATGACTACTGTCATTTGAATTTTTGAAATAATCTATTGTTCACTTTCAGTCTGAGTCCAAATTACCAATCAATATCTCGCCACTTATACATAATAAAGTGAGTGTCTTGTGTTCTTACAATGGCACTCACCTTATCTAGTTTTATTTACTAAACCAATTTATTAATTGCGGATTTGTATTTGTTAAAATGTGCTTTGAAACTAAGTACTCTTCTAAGCCTTCTTTACCTAATTCTCTACCGATACCTGATTGTTTATATCCGCCCCATGGCGCTTGTGCAAAGTATGGATGGAAATCATTAATCCAAACTGTTCCAAGTTTTAATCTATTTGCAACACGTTGTGCCTTTCCAATATCTTTAGAAAATACAGCACCTGCTAATCCGTATATAGAATCATTTGCTAATCGAATTGCTTCTTCTTCAGTGTCAAACCCTTCTACAGTTACTACTGGACCAAAAACTTCTTCTTGTACTATGCGCATTGATGTATCACAGTTTGTAATGACAGTAGGTTCAAAGAATAAACCAGCTTTCAAATCATCTCTATTTGGACGCTTGCCACCGACTGCAATTGTCGCACCCTCTGATTTAGCTACTTCCATATAAGATTCAATCTTATTACGATGTTCTGTTGAAATGACTGGTCCCATTTCAGTATCAGCATCAAAACCATTGCCTAATTTGATTTTCTTCACTCGATCAATAAGCGCTTCTTCAAATTTATCTTTAATGTTGTTCTGTACTAATATTCTTGATCCTGCTGAACAAACTTGTCCGGCATGGAAATATCCACCATTTAATGCTTGGTCTACCGCCAAGTCAAAGTCAGCATCATCAAAGATTATGTTTGGATTTTTACCGCCAAGCTCCAAGGCAATATTCGTAACATTGTTAGCAGCATTTTTCATAATATGCTTACCAGTTTCAATGCCACCTGTAAATGATACAAGATCAACTTCTTTATGACCTGACATCACATCACCGACTTCAGAACCAGCACCTAAAATAAGATTAATTGTACCTTTAGGGAATCCAACTTCTTCCATTAATTCAAAAACACGTATCGTTGTTAAAGGTGTAATTTCACTTGGCTTCATAACTAGTGAACAACCCGTAGCAAGTGCTGGCGCAATTTTCCATGACGCTTGTAATAATGGATAGTTCCATGGTGTGATTTGTGTTACCACACCAACTGGTTCCTTAACAATTTTACTTTCTGTATCTGGAATTGGTGAATCTATGATTTCGCCGCCGTCTTTATCTGCTAAGCCAGCAAAATACATGAATACATTATGAATATCATCCATATCTGCATATGATTCCTCTAACGTCTTTCCAGTATCTAATGTTTCTAAGCGTGCTAATTCTTCGCGATGTTCTTTAATTTTATCTGCGATAGCACGTACTTTCTTACCTCTCGTTTCAGCAGTTTCTTGTGACCATTCTCCAGACTCAAATGCACGTCTCGCTGCTAAAATAGCACGTTCAGCATCGTCTTTAGTCCCTTCAGAAACTGTAAATATCACTTCTTGATTATAAGGATTGATAATATCTCTTGTATTATTATTCGCGCTTTCAACCCACTCACCATCAATGTATTGACGCTGAGATAAATGTTTTAAAAGTTCCATTCAACAACCTCCGTTAAGTTTGTTAAATTTTTATTTAACGAATTTTACAAACTTATGTTAGCATAGAAATGAAAATTGTGTCAATTTGCAAAACAATTAATGAATTTAGTTTTGTAAGTTTGTTAGATTTTTAATTAACGAAACGTTTAACTTTAACACTTTAAATATTTTTAATGTCTTTTTTTATAAAAGGTCTTATAATGTATTAGTATTTATTTTAGAGTGACAAATGACCAAAACGATGCATGGAGGTGCAATGATGACTCGTTCTCAGAACAATCAGCAACAATTAGAACAAGCAAAAGATATTGTAATTAATTCAATTGGACAGACAATGGATTTGTATGGCACGAATCGAAGTGTAGGTAACTTGTATGGCACTATGGTGTTTGAAGGCAGTATGACGCTTGATGAAATGCGTCATCAATTGCAAATGAGTAAACCGAGCATGAGTGCTGGCGTTAAAAAACTACAAGAATTTGATATTGTTAAACAACAATTCACAAGAGGTAGTCGAAAACAACATTTTATTGCAGAAAAAGACTTTTTTATCTTCTTCAGAAATTTTTTCACTAAAAAATTCCAACGTGAAATAGATATCAACGTTGAAGCAGTAAAAGATGCACAGGCAATTATAAATCCGCTACTTGAAAGTAGTGATTTGACGGAATCTGAAGCACAAGAAGTTCAAAAAATTAAAGCTCAACTTGATCATACACATGTGTACTATGAATGGTTAGATCAATTGACTGAAGCAATTGAAAGTGGTGAAATTTTTAAATATTTCCCAATTCCAGAACAACCTTCTAGTTCTGAAGATTAAAATCAAACTCGAACAGCGACAATAACAACAATAGATATTTAAAACAATGCTATAGGTGCACGAAAAAACGGTAATTTCTAATGTTGAGATAGAAATTACCGTTTTTATTTTTATATGACAATCAATTATGAAGTTATTTTCTAGTGCTTTCATAGACTCATTACATTACTTCGCTAATATATTTCAATTAGCTATTCTCGCCCTCACGTACTCTGTCAATAATATTTTGTATTTGCTCACATTTTTCATATTCATCTTCTACAAAATAAACTAGAGGTTCATCTTTGATAGTAACCCAAGGTACAAGTACATCAAAATCTAATTCTTTAACCATCTCTAAACTTTGAATAGACTTTTCTCTATCACTTGAACCTAATATAACTGTACGCCATCTATTACCTTCAAAACATATAAAATCCCCAGTAAATAAGTACCGATGATGACCATCATCCCATAAAAACAGTGTCGTTCCTGGTGTATGTCCAGGCGCAGGAATAACTTCTAAATCCGCATCCAACATTTCACGATTACTAAATTGTTTTTGAACAGAAATCTTATGTTTCAATGCATCCACATCGTTTTCATGTATAAAGTAAGGCGCCTCAACTTGATTAGAACCTCCTATAGACTCATGATCATGATTCATCAATACTTTTGAAACACCACCTAATGATGCAATATCTTGTTTGGACTCATCTAATTGTCCGGAATGATAGATAACAATATTACCTGTTTCACGTTTTAAAATAAAAGATTTAAATAGAAATCGTTTATCAAATGGTAGTTCCGAAGTAGGTGTCGCAAATAAATTTTTTGTGATGGATTCTAAACTGTCATGTAATTGGGACTGTTTATTTTTAAATTGATTAGTCATTTTATTTCATCCTTCGATTAATTTGAGTTGTACATACGCAATACCCATTATTAAATTTTATAATCAATGCGAGTCTTTCAAACTTCGATTTAGATATGCTTCATATAGTAAATGGGCGCTTTGGACACTAAAAAACTCAAAGCTTTTAGCACGTCATTATTGAAAAATTGAGAGTTCATCTCACGATGCTACTAAAAAAACGGGAGTAGGATAGAAATGATATTTTCCAAAATTCATTTCGTCATCCCAGACCCGCTTTTAATTATAAATTATCGTCTTGTTCTTCTTCTGATACTTGAACGATTCTCAATGAACGTCGCTCTACTTCTTTTAATTTTTCAGCTCGCGTTTCAAGTTTAATTCTATCGCGTCCTAAAATAATCAAGAATGATATCATCATAAAAATGAAGATAACAATTAATGGGACACTTGCTAATATTGACGCTGTTTTCAATACTTCTAATGCACGTTCACCACCAACTAACATTAATGAAAATGGTAATAAACATAGTGCAAATGCCCAGAATAATCTGTTGGCACGTAGCGGTTCTCCAATTACTTTTTTCTGAGAAGCAGCCGCTAAAATATATGATCCTGAATCGAATGTTGTCGCCAAGAATAAAAAGGCTGATATTAAGAACAGCACAATCATCAATGACGGGAATGGTAAATGATGCACTACTTCAATAATAGTTGCTTCAGTACCGTGTGTATTTAAATACTGCGTCACATTAAACTGACCAGAAATTTGTAAATACACAGCATAATTACCGAAAATACCAAAGAATAATACACATCCGAGTGTCCCATAAATAATAGTCCCTAACACGACTTCCTTAAGACGTCTGCCTTTAGAAATTCTAGCGATGAATAAGCCAATAAACGGTGCATATACTAACCACCATGACCAGTAAAATATTGTCCAGTCTTGTGGGAAATTCGTTTCTTTTCGTCCTTTAATACCACCGAATGGTTCTAGCCAAGTCGCCATATGAAAGAAATCTCTTAACATATTACCGAAACCTGTAACCGTTGTTTCCATTATGAAGACGGTTGGACCAACGATAAATATAAATGCTAATAAAACAAAGGATAACCAGACGTTTACATCACTTAGTTTTTGAATACCTTTTTTCAAACCTGTATATGAACTAATTGCAAATATTACCGTAATTGTCAGTAAAATTGCCGAACGTAATACCATATTTCTACCATCTAGACCTGTTAGTCTTTCAATACCTGCTGAAATTAACGGTACACCTAGTGCTAGGGATGTTGCCGCACCACCTAGTAATCCAAAGATAAATAAGATATCTACAACTTTACCAACAAATTTATCTGTTTGCCCTTTTAAAATCGGGCGACAAGCTTGACTAATTTTATAAACAGGTTGTTTTTTAACAAACACTAAATAGCCAATTGGTAATGCTGGTAAGACATAAATTGCCCATGCAATTGGTCCCCAGTGAAACATTCCATATTGTGTCGCATATTGAAGTGCTTCATCACTCATACTTTTTGCACCATTTGGCGGAACTTGATAATAAAAAGCCCATTCAATGACACCCCAGTATAAAATATCAGAGCCGATGCCTGCACAAAACAGCATAGCTGCCCATGTAAATGTATTGAATTCTGGTTTATCACTCGCTTTACCTAGTGTGACATTACCATACTTGCCAAATGCGATATACATTACAAAGCAAAAAATCGCCAGCCCCATAAATAAATATATCGAACCAATTGAATCAGAAATGGCACTATTAATACCAGTGATGATATCTTCACTTGCTTTTGGAAAAGCCATCATAGGTATAACTGCAAAAAGAAGTACAGCTACCGTACCTATAAAGGTCGTCCAGTCCATAACTTTCTCTTTTTTCAATTGTGCTCCCCCTAATTATTAATTTTATGAATCCTGTTTCGATTTATCTCAAAATGTAATAATTATATTGATTCACAAAATTGACAATAACTAATATTTAATAATAATGCAAATTTCATACAATTTGAAAGTTGGCAATTATTGAATATTTATATAATTTTTCTCACAATAAACAAAACATTAATAGCGCTAAAACAGCTGTGTTAAGTTATGATTTAACGAATTTAACAAATTTTATCATTTGCCTTATATTGTATTTTAATACACTTTTAATGAATATTTATTTATTGTAAAACGCTATCAAAAGTTAGACAAACTTCCTACTAAAATTATTTTTTGTATAAATGTTCAACGCTATATGTGCATTTTTTATTATTTACTTTTTTATCAAATGTTTAACTCTTTTTATTTCAAATTGCCTATCCATCATTTCAATAAAGGTATCTTTACAACTTTTACTATTTAATAGTCTCTCAAACTTTAATTATTTTATTTTAAACAAACAAAAGCAGCCAAGATCTACTTCTATTACTGTAGCTTGACTGCTTAATTCTTTTTTAACTCACAATGTATTCAATCATGCGTGCATTTGCAAGTGATTGTTGTACATCTATAATACGCTGATTTAAAGACCCTTTATAAGGTAAATCGGGTTTAAATAAATGTTGAATAAATAGACCGTCTACTAAAACATCAATATATGATAATAATTCCCGACGCTCTGTACAATCATTTGCTAAATATTCATATAAAAACCCAGTCCATACCCATATTGTCTTCGTGTTTCCGAAACGTTCTCGAAATGCTTTAACAAGATTTAATGTGATATCCAAGTTACAAAATGGTTCGCCACCTAATAGGCTGAGTCCCGATATATAGTCGTGGTCACAATCATCTAAAATTTCGTTTAATATATCTTCTGTATATTGCTCACCATATCTGAACTTTTGCGAAGCTTTGTTGTAACATCCTACACAATTAAACGGACATCCTGATACGTAAACACTGCATCTTACCCCTTCGCCATCTACAAAGCTATGTGATTCTATTTTAGCAATATAGCCTTGCCCTTGCTTAATGTCTAAAAGTGTCATTCTTTAGGCGCTTTCATATGTTTTACACGGGCACAAATTTCTTTGTGACGACCTTTAATTACTGGGCGTTGTACGGGATTTCCTAAATATCCACATGTTCGTTTAACAACATCAACTGTTTTAGGATTATCATTTCCACAGTTTGGACATTTAAATCCTTTTTCAGTTGCTTCAAAGTCACCATCATAATCACATTCGTAACAATGATCAATAGGGATATTTGTACCTAAATAACCAACTTTGTCATAAGAATAGTCCCATACCGCTTCAAGTGCTTTCAAGTTGTGCTGAAGTTTCGGATATTCACAATAATGAATAAAACCACCACTTGCATAATAAGGATAATCTTTTTCAAAATCTAACTTTTCAAAAGGTGTGACATCTTTTCGTACATCATAATGGAAAGAATTTTGATAATATCCTTTATCCGTGATGTCTTTAATGTCTCCAAATCTTTCTTGATCTAAACGACAGAATCGATCTGTTAAAGATTCACTTGGCGTACTATAAATACTGAACCAAATATCATATAACTCAGTCCATTTCGTTTGATAACGTTTCATCTCTTTAAGAATTTCAATCGTAAAGGCTTTTGCTTCTTGAGAAGTTTCCCAGTCTGGACCATAGAAAACAGTAGCTGTTTCATATAATCCAATATAGCCCATCGAAATCGTTGCACGTTTATTTTTAAATAATTCTGCAACATCATCCGTTTCTTTTAATTTGTAGTTGAATGCGCCACTTTTATATAAAATAGGTGCATTATTCGGCACAGCATCTTTTAATCGATGTATACGGTAAAGTAATGCATCGTGCAATACGTCCATACGTTCATAAAAAATTTCCCAGAATCTGGTCATATTACCGGCAGATTCAAGTGCCATTCTAGGTAAATTTAGTGTCACAACACCAAGGTTGCAACGTCCATTATTTTCAAAATTACCTTCCGCATCTTTCCAACTTGGTAAAAATGAACGACACCCCATTGGTGCTTTGAAATCGCCTAGAATATCTACAAGTTTGTCATAAT
Source organism: Staphylococcus argenteus (assembly GCF_000236925.1). NCBI lineage: Bacteria > Bacillati > Bacillota > Bacilli > Caryophanales > Staphylococcaceae > Staphylococcus > Staphylococcus argenteus. The sequence continues at coordinate 2,638,554 of NC_016941.1, forward strand.
TCAATATGTCCGGATACATGCGTTTTGTTGAGCATTTTAATGCTAATTGCTTAATGTCATAATTGGGATCTTGTGGACTAAAATTTGTGCCTTTTTTAATTGAAAATACAAGTTTTGGGAAAATGGCTGTCGTACGATCCTTACCTAATCCTTTAATACGTGTATTTAAAATAGCTTGTTGTATTTTACGGCTTAAGTGATCTGTACCTAATCCAAATCCTAATGTTACAAAAGGTGTTTGTCCATTTGACGTATACAAGGTGTTAATTTCATATTCTAAACTTTCAATTGCATCATTTATATCTTTTGTGACTTGTTGGTCAACATAGCGTTCAATTTCAGATTCTTTGACAAATTGCTGTGCGATGCTTCTATGTTGTTCTTCATTATGTCGTGCATATGTACTGAGTAATTCATCAACGCGGTCGACCGTACAGCCACCATATTGACTGCTAGAAACATTAGCTATAATTTGTACAAGCTGCGCTGACGCAGTTTGTATTGATTTTGGTGATGTCACATTCGCGTTGCCTATTTCAAATCCATTATGTAGCATATTTTTAGCATCTATTAAACAACAGTTTGTTAACGGTTGGAATGGATGATAATCTAAGTCGTGAAAATGTATGTCCCCTCTTTGATGTGCATCTGCAACGTGTTTCGGTAATAAATGATTTAATGCGTATGATTTAGAAACGATACCTGCTGTTAAATCTCTCATAGTTGAAAATGTGTCACTATCTTTGTTGGCATTTTCATTAACAATAGCAGGATCTTTAGAAATCAAACCTGTTAGTGCTTCTTCGATTTGATTCAATTTTACCCCTTCTTCCTATATATTGTGTCTACCTATTACGTTAAACCACTATATATAGTATTTTCAAATTTTAATGCTAGTGTTAACTAAACCGTCACAAAGTTTTTAACATTTAGTGAAATTCATATTTCCACACAATTATTTCATTAATTTTTAAAATTGTTCTAAGATCAAACCGTCTGTTCAACGTATGGTGTGACCACTACTAAATCTAGTGTTGCTAGCTAATTTATCATATTGTAACGATACCCATTAACATCGCAATCACTAACATTACGATGGCAAATCCCCAAATCCAAAAGAATGCATATTTAATATATGTGCCCATATTTGCTTCTGCCAGACCAATCGCCAACCATAATGCTGGTGAAAATGGACTTACAAATGTACCAATGATGTTTCCAATTACCATTGAATATGCGGTTGATACAGATGGTACACCAAATTGACCAGCCGTCTGTTCAACAATAGGTAACACTGCAAAATAATAGGCATCTGTACTAGTAAGTAAGTCTAACGGTACGCCGAAAAAGCCTACTATAACATGTAAATATGGTCCTACTTCTGCAGGAATCACTTTAATTAAATCTGTTGCGATTGCTTTTAGCATACCCGTTTCATTTAGCACCCCTAAAAACATACCTGCAGCAATAATAACAGCAGCCATCATCAATGCATTTGGTGCATGCGCTCTTAAACGCTCCATTTGTTCATCAACTGATTTAAAATTAATAACAAGTGCAAGTGAAACACCTATCATAAAGGCGAATTCAGGTGGTGCAACATTCATTAACATCGCAATGATTACAGCCACAGTTAACGCTGTATTTATCCATTTAATCATTGGATTTGTCTTCGCGCGTCCTTTTACAGGAAATTTTATATCTTGATCACGCTCATATACTTCTACTAATTTATGTACATCTATATCTTGTGTTTGCGGTAATTCATTTCTATCAATTGCTTTTTTAATACGCTTTTGCTCTTTAAATCCTAAATACACCGCAAATAACATGACAAGAACAAATCCTACAATTTGAATTGGGATTAATCCATACCATAGTTCATTTACACTTTTAGCTTTTAAAACTGCAGCTACACGAGCCATTGGACCTCCCCAAGGTACCATGTTCATAATGGCAGCACTTAATGCTAATAGTAAAATCAATAAATATTTATTCATGTTTAGCGCTTTATATAATGGTAATAACGCAGGAATTGAAAGTAAAAATGTTACTGCACCTGCACCATCTAATTGCGCTAATGTTCCAATTAAAGCTGTCATCATACATACAATGATAACGTTGCCTCTCGTCATTAAAATTAAACGCTTTACGAGTGGCTTGAATAAGCCGCTATCATTCATAATGCCAAAGAAAATAATAGCAAAAATGAACATAATTACGACATTCTTAACTTGATCTAGTCCTTTACCAAAGAAACCAACTAAATCAGTTACACTATATCCTAAAATCATTGCTCCTAGACATGGTATCAATGTCATACCTACCACTGGATTTAATTTTTTAGCAATGAGTAAACCTACAATTGAAATAATAATAATGAGCCCCATTACTGTTAACCACATATTATCACTATTCATATCAATTTCTCCCTCCACTTTTTATACAATTTACATAGTCCCCCTCTTTAACTTAAATAATCAAAATAATATAATTTTTTATATTTAAGTTATCTTATTTTATCAAAAAAATCTTTTTTGTGTAAGTTTCTTGTTAACATCCTGTAAGTAGAAGGTTTCTAAAATGAAAAATAAATCTTTCGTTTTAGAAACGCGCATACTATTTTCTATTTCAATTAATGATTGATGCTTTGTTACATAAAAAATCTGGCTAAAGCAAGCTATCTTTCTTAGCTACTTCAACCAGATTTCAATTTGATAATCTATTTTATTAAATTACTTTCATATATCTAAATATTATTTGTCTTTTTTAAATTGCTATCACATTATAGGGTTATATGAATTACTCAAATATGCCATTTTCAATCAATAACAAATTTACTAGTAATTTAAGACTGCCATTAGACAGTACGACCTCTCTAATTCTCGTTTATTTCTGTCAGAAATTGTATTTGTTTATCATGATTAAGATATTCTTTTGACACTATTTTTGACAGCAGTCTTTGCTTTTCACTTTGCGGTATGTCTAGAACTTTTATTTTTTTTCGACAAACATACAGAAAATGAACATATGAACTGTATGAGAGCGGATATAATTTTTCAAGTTCTAACATAATCTGTTTAGTCAGTTTAGGACTTGCACCGTCCGATGATACACTAATTGTCAGTCTATCTCGACGAAATGTACTTGGAAATACAACATTGCCGTCTAATGCATTACCAGCATGATTAAATAAAGCATGCTTAGGTACGGCTTGTTTTACTACTTCATTAACTTTTGAATCGTTCGTTGCTGCAATAATAAAATGCGCATCCGCAATATCATTCGGTTCAAAAGATTTTTCTATCCATATTACGATACCTTCTTCCACTAATTTTTGAAGGTCTTTCGTAATGTTAGGACTAACAACGGTCATACTTTCAATATATTGACTTAGTACTTGTGCACGACGACTTGCAACGGCTCCACCGCCTACTATAACAACCTTTTTATTTGTTAAATCTATCATTAATGGCATATTCATGTTGAACGACACCCTCTATAATATTTTGTTTGCACATTTTCATTTATTCATTGCGTCAAACTAATAGACATCACGTTGATATCGTTGTTGCTGCTTTAATTGTCTTAATAGTTGCTCCGCTTCATCTTGAGAAATATGACGCTCTTTCACTAAAACATCTTTAATTGCTTGATGAACATCTTTTGCCATACATTTTTCATCACCACAAATGTAAATGGCAGCACCTTGGTCAAGCCACTCATTAAATCGTGCACTTTCTTCCATAATGCGGTGTTGCACATACTCTTTTTGCTCTTGGTCTCTTGAAAATGCAACATCTAAACGTGTTAAATTTCCATTTTCAAGCCATTCTTCTAACTCATCTTCATATAAAAAGTCTGTATCACGATGTTGATCACCAAAGAACAACCAAGTATTACCTGTCATACCAAGTTCTTCACGCTCTTGTAAATATGCTCTAAATGGTGCAATTCCTGTACCTGGACCAATCATAATGACAGGAATATCTTGTTGCACAGGAAATTTGAAATTCGGATTCTTCTTCAAATATATTGGCACTGTATCACCAGGTTTAATACGCTCAGCAAAATGTACAGAGCATACACCTTTTCTCTCGCGACCATGTGCTTGATAACGAACCGTTCCAACTGTAATATGAACCTCATCTGGTGTTGCCATAAAACTACTAGAAATAGAATATTCTCTAGACGGTAATTTTCTAAGTATTTGATACATATTTTCAGGCTGTAATTCTATTGGCGGAAAATCAGTTAACAAATCTATAAAGTCTCTATTTATGACATATTCACGTGTCCATGCCTCATCTTCAATGCGTTCAGACAATGCTTCATTGTCAAAGTATATATCGGCATTTTTAAGCAATGGCACTGTTAGTTTAGTAATTTCAAAATGTGACGTTAGTGCATCAACTATCGGCAATGTGTCCCCTTGATCATTGATTGGTACTGTTGATTGTGGATCCCAGCCTAGCATGCAAATCAATGTATCAACTAATTCAGGATCATTTTGAGGTAGTGCTACAATGCAATCTCCTGGTTCATAGGACTCGCTAAAATCATCAAGTAAAAATTCAATATGGCGCGTTTCTTTATTTGACCCTGCACTATTCAAATTGTAATTTGCTAACACTTCCGCTTCATACGGATTCGATTTAGAATATTTCTTTTCTTTAGCAGACTTGATTGACTCACTTATGATGGTTTCACTTTGAATACCTTCTGCTTTCGTATCAATCTTATTAATAACATCTGACATCCACTTTTCAGCATATTCTTCATAATCTATATCACAATCTACTCGTTGACATATACGTTCGGCACCTAGTTTTTCCAATAAAGTATCGGCGTCTTTACCTGCTTGACAGAAAAATTCATACGTTTGATCTCCTAAAGCAAGTACTGAATATCTCACATGGCTTAAATTTGGTGCGTCATTTTTTTCTAAAAAGTCAAAGAAATCCCATGCATTATCAGGTGGTTCACCTTCACCATGTGTAGAAGTAATAATAAATAAATCCTCTAACTGCGCGATACTCGTCGTATCATAATCATCCATTGACATCAGAGAAACTTGATGACCAATTTCATTTAACCGTTCTGAAAATATTTCAGCCAACCCCATCGCATTACCTGATTCAGACCCATAAAGTACCGTTACATGTCTCTGACTAGCTTGAATGTGTGGCTCTTTATTTTGTAGCATATAACTCGCAGATGTTAATTGTTGTTCTGATAGATGATTATTATTGCCTTCTATCTCTTCAACTGTTTGCTCTAACGCACTACCAGTAGTTGCATCATCATTATCCACCGCTAGTAAATATCCGCTAAGCCACTGTTTTTGGCTTTGCGTCAATGTTTGTAACAATTGATTCAATTCTGTTACTTGTTTTTCATTAAATGGACTATTAGACGTATTTAATTTCAAATGTTTCACCTCATTAGATTTGAAATATATCATTGTTTCATCACTATCATCGACGTATACTTTTCATACTAGAGAGTATTGGTATTAAACCATTTTACAAATAATAAGCCTGTTTTCACTAACTGTTTATCTTTACTTTCATTTATTCAGTTTCCACTGCAGTAAAATACTGTACAGACTTCTAGTACTCTAAACATGTTCACTATGTCGTACTATCTTGATATTTCAGATTGTTCATCGATGCAATTTTCTATTTATTTACTACTTATTATGTACCAAATCAGCTATTCAGTAAAATAGGTCAAATTACTGATTTTCCGAATAAAAAATACCCCCTAATGACATATTACTAATACATCATTAAGAGGCATGTTTATTCAACCTTACGTAAAGCGCTCTATTTAATATTTAAGATGAAGCTTCTTGCAATAATACTTCAATATTTGCCGACATATCCAGTGGATCATCCATTGGTAAATATCGATTTACAACGTTACCTTGTCGATCGATAATAAATTTTGTGAAGTTCCATTTAATTGGGGACCCAAAGATACCTGGTTGTTCATGTTTTAAATGTGTAAATAACGGGTGTTCATCGTCCCCGTTCACTGAAATTTTAGCTAAGACTGGAAATGTGACGCCAAATTTTTCGCGACTAATTTTTAAAATTTCTTCATTAGAACCTGGTTGTCGATTATCAAAATTATTATTTGGAAAACTCAACACTACCAATCCGCGATCTTTATATTTTTGAAACAGTGTTTCTAATTGTTTCAATTGTTCGCTATATATACATTCTGTTGCAGTATTAACAACTAAAATAACTTTACCTTTAAACGCTTCTAATTTATAAGTGATACCTTTATAATCACTTACTTCGATATCATACACATTTCTATTATTCATAAGACACCCCTACACAGTCTTTATTCTATTGAATAGTGTTTTTTTAGAATGTTCTGATAAAATAAGTATGTTTTCGTACCGCGAACACGAATTATATAGCGCGATATATTTTCCAACTATAAAATAAAAAATGTTCGATTTTATGTTGTTAGTCAACCTATGCGATATAGCGTCATTTTCACCCTGTCTTTCTACCTTAAAATAATCACATTGTATAGTTGTATTTGTCCATATACAATATCTTTCGTTATAACCCCTCATTATAATCATCCTTATTTTCTATTTTTAAAAAGACAATTAGACTGCTCTTTAAACTATAGATTAATACTTTAGTTAGAACCTATACATACTGATACCATACGTTAAAGCTAACACTTTAAATTTAGTTATAACTATGGATTAAAGAGCTGCCCAACTCATCTAATCCTTATAAACTTCACATGTGATTGTTTATTAAGCCCTCCTTTGTTTCATTAAATATCCTTATAACCCTCCTAAAATTAAAATAACACGCTTTTACATTGTTACACGCGACAACAAATTTCATATTATTGCATATTATTAAAACAAGTCACTTTGTATCGTGTGCGACCGAATACATATTAAATCATCAATAATAATTATTCAATTATAAAAATTAAAAACGAACATTCTAAATAGATATGCTACTTATTGTTTTTTCAGTAACGTCTCGTTCACATAAAGTTAGTAGTTGTAAGTAATATTGAATGCCAATAATTACTTGTTTTATAATTGTAAATTAATGATTTTTTAATCTTATTATTTTTCAATCCATCATTTTTATCAATATGAATCTGATTGTTTTATAAGGTTCAGTTATTCACTATTAAAATGCTTAATTAATAAATTGGACTTGTTTTTCATCCTATATATACAAATTGTTTTACGTATAAGATAGCGATGTGTATGCATTGAAAGTTTTTTCGGTTTATTCTTCTAAAAATAAACTGAATTGTGTTAATTTTCAAACATTTTGAAGTATGATTTTTTCGAAAAGTAAACTAATTGCATTAAATAAGATATATTACATACAATTTCATTTTGTAATACCCCTCATTAGCTTTTTGTTTCTATTTTCACAAGTATCAGTATGTATTTTTCAATCGTTTTATAACGACATTCTGTAGTGCTATCGCGTCTTTGTTTATAACAACATATTTAATGATTCATGTTGTGATTTACACATTTTATGTGTTGCATAAAATATGTTGTTATAAAACATTTTAAATCATTTTATATAAACAAGCTATATTTTTTTGATATTTCAAAAATATATTCCAAATCCAGAAAACCGATAAGCCATTTCAGCCTATCGGTTCAAAATATTTATATACGTTTTAGCATATATAATGTACATGCTTTCTAGTTACATTTACTACGTAAAATTCTTAACTACATTATTGTTTATTACTTTCGCTGTCGATATATGACTTTCGAATAAACATTCGACGTTATTTTGTACATGCTTACATATATTATTAAAGTAATTAGTACTACGGTGATATAACTCGTAATAAAAACATGATAGTTGTTTATGCCAATCATATTTAATATAGTGTATATAATTTTCCTTGCTACCAATGTATGAATCAATGCAACAACTATTGGTATCGAAAATAGCCAAAACATTTGTGTTCGAGTTATCTTTTCTATTTTTTTATTGTCTAATCCAACTTGCTCCATAATGACATAATTATGTTGATTAGCATAACCTTCTGAAATTTGCTTATAATACATCATTAAAAATATCCCCATAATAAGTACAAATGATACTACCCCACCTACAAAAATCAAACCTCCTGATAAGCGATGCCAAACACCTAACATTTCAGATTTTGAATTTATTGAAACGCTATACTTTTTGGAAATCATTTGAGCTTGATGTGTCGTCAATTTTTTATCACTAGGTGTATTAAAGTTAATGGCTGTTGTTATTTTCTTCTGTTCAGGTGCGTAAAATTCTCTTACTTTTTGAAGTTGCTTTTTATCTTTTACAATAAGCGTCATACTATCTTGAATCATTATTAAGTTAAATTTATGCTCGTTTAACTGTTTCACCTGATACCATTGATTATTTAGACCTACCTGAGACTGCCTTTTAAAAATCGGTACATTCGTAATCATTCCTATACTATCTTTGTTTAAATGTACTTTACTTTTTTGGTAACGATTATAATCTTCTTCTGCCAGTACAGTAATCATCACCGATTGACTTGAAAATATCGCTCCTTCATTTCCAATAAAATCTATTGGCATATCATCATTAGCCTGTTTTAAGTTATAATGGGCATTCTTCTTTTCCAGAGTCGCTCTAAATAATACCATTTGATAAACTTTAAAATCTCGAGCATCAACAACTTGTCTCAAATCTCGTTGAATATTTTCAATGGTTTGTTGCCGCTCTGATGGTTCATTTGTTTGTTTCATATACGTGATGATATCATAATCATTCGTAAATAACTTTGTAATTGCATGATCCATGTCGCGATAAGTTGTTACACTCATCGTTATCGTTACTATTAAAAACGTACATAGTAGTGTTATGGTAGCAAGACTCGTTGCGTTCATTTTCAAACGAACTCGCATACCAGTGACGACAAAAAAGTAATGAGGATGATAATATATGTTTGGTAAATGTTGCAATAAACTAATAATTATCTCACTCATACCAATAAAAAATGCATAAGTTCCGACAATCACTAATCCAATAACAATCCATATTTTAAAAAATGCACCAAATGTCGTATCTTCCTGTAGTGCCATAAAATAACCGAGATACAATGCTGCAATACCGATGATAATTAAAAAATAGCGTAGCCATCGCGATATACCACTACTTGAATCGGAGCGATGTTGATATGTAATCGGCTTTTGAAAATTAACGCTAAAAAGATTAAATATTAATAGCATACACATCACTAACGCAATAATAATCAAGGTAATTAACATGGCTGACACATCAAATGGATAATGTTTTAATGTGGCACTTGTACTACCCATTATTTTCTGTATAAACAAGAAAAAAACGGCCCCAAGCAAGTAACCACCGGCAATGCTTATTACTGAAATGATAATGAATTGGATCATTGTTTCCATAACTATCATTAAGCGCATACCTTTTTTAGTCATACCCAATGTCATAAATATGCTAAATTCTTTTCTTCTCTGCGACATCATAAAGTGATTTGCATATAAAATAAAAATTAATGTTAGAAGCGCCATAAATATATTCGCTATTATAATAAACGGCACAAACAAATCATTTTTCTGCTGAACGTAACGATTCAATCCAATTGAAACAAGTGTATACTCAATCATAAATAGTACACTGACAGCTAAGATGAAGGGTATGATAACGAGTCTCTGTGTGACAAACTGACGACGAACAATATGCCATAGCAATCTTATTTTCATATTTTTGCACTTCTTCCATTCACAAGTGATAGACTATCTGCTATACGTTGTTGAAATGTTAATTGATTTTCTTCACCACGATAAATTTCATGATATAAACGTCCATCTTTTATAAAAATGACACGTGCTGCATAAGACGCATCTATATTAGAATGTGTCACCATTAATATCGTTTGTTTTTGTTTGTTGATATCTTGAAATAATTTCATCAATTCTTTGGAAGTTCTTGAATCTAAAGCTCCTGTCGGTTCGTCCGCTAATAATATTGTTGGGTTTGTTACTAGTGCACGTGCTATAGCGATGCGTTGCTTTTGACCACCCGAGATTTCTGAAGGATATTTATTTATTATGTCATTTATATGTAACTGCTCCGTCAATTGCTTTATACGGTGCGATATCTCTTTTCGCTTTGCACCTGCTAAAATTAAAGGCATCATAATATTTTCCTTATTAGTCATCGTCGGTAAAAGATTAAAATCTTGAAATACAAAACCAACCATTTGTTGTCGATACAACGCCCTGCTTTTATTTTTCATGTTATTCAAATGTGTGCCATCCACAATAATGTCACCTTCAGTCACTCCATCAAAAGAAGCAATTAAATTTAGTAATGTGGACTTCCCTGAGCCGGATTCACCCATAATAGCAACAAATTCGCCTGTTTCCACCGACAAATTCATATGATTAAGTGCTGTTGTAGCGTTTAAACCTTTACCATACACTTTTTTTACATGTTTAACTTCGAGCAACATGGTACGCACCTCATTTCTTTGTTAGTTCTATATTAAAACAAAAAAATACTAATAACATTCAAAATAGCGAAAAAATGTTACTAGTATACTTACAATATTGAAAGTTTTATTCATTTGGAAATTGAATCGTAAATGTTGTACCTTGATTCTGTTTAGATATGACTGAAACAGGATGATTCGTATGATTGGAAACTTGCTTCACAATAAATAAACCGATGCCCGTTGAATTACTTTGGCGTTGTCCATTATATCCTGAATAGCCTTTATCAAATATTTTTGGCAAGTCCGCTTCACTAATGCCAATACCATTGTCTTTAATATGTAATTGTTTTGATTTCTCATCATATTCAATCCATATATCTTTACCTCTAGCATATTTTAATGCATTATTAATTAGCTGTTCTATCATTAAAGAAGTCCATCGTACATCGGTTAATACCATACAATGACAAGGTTCATAATGTATTTTTGTTTTTTGATCAATAAACTGTATCGAATATTTCATAATAATTGGTCTAATTAAATCGTTAATTGATATTTGAGCGACTGATATATCAGATGTTTCATTTAATAATTTTAAATAACTTAATGCTAAACTTGTATAGTTATCAATTTGAATAATTTCTTGGCGAACACGATTCACAACATTTGGTTCATCTCTTTCAAGTAATAGTTGTGCCGCAGTAATTGGCGTTTTCATTTGGTGTACCCATGTCAAAAAATAACTTTCTATATCATTTTTATATTCAAGCTGATCATTTTTAAGTTGATACAATGCTGTTTCTAAGTTTTCAATTTGTTGCTGTTGACTTATAGTCTTAACAAAGATTAAGTACATAATTCCTATGTAAATAAGTAATAACAATGAAACGATTGCAAGCGTCAATAAAAAAGCTTCTAGTGGCAATCGATATAGATAAAACATCAAGCCAAACAAAGCTACAATAACAACAACTATACCTATTTCCTGAGCAATTTTTTTAATAAACGTCATCATATTCACCCTATACTTTATATCCAACATTTTTCTTGGTAGTGATAAAATCATTGAGGCCTATAGTACTTAATTTTTTACGTAGACGTGTCATATTTACTGCTAATGTATTATCATCTATGAAGTTTTCAGACTCCCAGCATTTTTCAATTAAAGCTGTTCGACTCACATACTTGTCTTCGCTTTGGAACAACAATTTTAAAATTTGTAATTCCGTCAAAGATAGCTGTATACTCTCCCCTTGATAAGCAACCTTAGCTTCATCTAATATTAGCGTACACCCTTTGACTGTCAGCGTATCATTGACTACTGTTAGATCATAAGTACGTCTTAAAAGCGCTTGAATTTTAGCAATAGTTAATGACAAATTGAATGGTTTTTCAATAAAATCATCGCCACCCATTTGTATAGCCATAATTTGATCCATGTTATCAATACGCGAACTAATAAACATGATAGGTACATTTGATGTTTTGCGTATTTCTTGGCACCAATGAAAACCATTTAAAGTAGGTAAATTGATATCTAACAGCACAAGCTGTGGTTGATGATTGTTAAAAACGGCTGTTATATTATCAAACTGTTCTGCCACAACCACATCATAATTCCATTTTTTTAATTCAGATGCTAAACTTTCCGCTATAACAAAATCATCTTCAACAATTAATATTTTCATCTATAATCTTCTTCCTTTAATTGAATTATCTTTTGTTATTCATTTTTATCTTGTGATTGCTGTAATGACTCAAGTTTGTCTATATGTTCCGTATCATTTTGATTTTGTGCATTTTCTTGCTCTTTCTCGAGTTGCTTTTTCTTTGAACGGCGACGCTCTTCTAAAATGGACATCACAATAAAGAATATGATTAATAACGGTGACAACATTACTAGTATCATCTTTTCACCTCAATTTTCAATTAATTCAATGTTACATATACTTCTATTTTAACGCTTTCTAGTCAACAATGTCATATATATTCATTTTAAAGTGTTCTGTAGCTTGTCACTTTACTCGATATATGAGAATGACTTTGCCTAATAAATGAGAAAAGTAGCGCACTATATTAAAATGTGTTGCTTTTTCTATTATCGAATACCTATGATTAAACTATCTCTAGCTGTTTCTATGACTTCTGTACTTATTTTATCTAAACCATTTACATCCATAATTCTGTCTATCTGCGAAAATAAGCGATGAATCAGCCTAAAATTCCCTTTTGTAATTTTAATAATCGTCGTTATTGCCTCATAATCAGTAAAATCTTCGTGTTTTAAATTAAAGCCTAAATCTTGCCACTTATGTTCTATGAGCAATCAATGCGTGAAGCCAAATTCAAAATCCAATAAGAAAATTATGAAGAATTATAATTGGGAATACTTTAAAGCCCAAATTAATCAAAAGCTTTCTGAACCAGAAACGAAAAAAATCTATAGTCAAAGAAAAATTGATGTAGAGCCTGTTTTTGGATTTATGAAGGCTATTTTGGGTTTCACTCGAATGTCAGTTCAAGGGATAAATAAAGTTAAGCGAGAACTAGGTTTTGTATTAATAGCACTTAATATAAGGAAAATAGCAGCTCAACGAGCTGTATATTATCAAATACATATCAAAAAAGCTGATTTCTATCAAATAATTAATAGAAATCAGCTTTTTACATTGCCTAAGAACTTAATGTCCTAAGCTTTCATTTTTAATCTATGTTAAATCATACAAAGATAGTAATCGTGATACTTGTAAGGTTATTTTGTCTTGTTCTTGTGTGTCATCGCTACGATTTAGATAGATATCTAGTAGGCCTATAATACCATTACTAATAAAATTAATATATAAGTCGTAGTCTAAGCCTTTTTCCGTAGCAACACGTGTCGGAACTTTCTTCTTAAATTCTTCTTCAATAAAATGAAGCAGCTTTTTCTTATAATTTGAAGTACTACTAATATTGAAAAGTCTCATAAAAAAAGCTCTATTGTCTTCGAAAAATTTAAACCATAATTGTGTACCCTCTTGTACACCCAGACGATTCTTCATTTCACCAATTTGTTCGAGCTCTATAAGTTTTTTTGATACGATTTGGTCTAGTAAATCATATTTATCAATATAATGTAGATAAAATGTTTTTCTCCCAACTTGAGCATATTCTGTAATTTCTTTAATTGAAATCGTATCAAAATCTTTTTCGAAAAATAGTGTCATAAAGGCGTTATTTATACTTGCCCTCGTTTTAACAACACGTAAATCCCCAACATTCATAATAATACTCCTTTCTTTTAAAACCCATTTTTTTAAAACTGTGTATTAAAACACATATGTGCTTCCTTGTTAATTGAATTGTACATTTAAATACTCTAGTATAGCATTATACACACAAGAGTAATAAATATCTACAACAAATGAATGACTTATATAAAAAAATGGAGGCATTTAATCTATGAAACAATCAGTTAATTTTAAAAGTAAAACAAATTTATTAGCAGCGAATTTATATACACCAAAACAATTTGATGAAAGCCAAAAATATCCAGCAATTACAGTTTGTCACCCAGGTGGCGGTGTTAAAGAACAAACAGCAGGTATGTATGCAGAGAAACTAGCAGAATTTGGCTACGTTACGGTTGTATATGATGCATCACATCAAGGTGAAAGTGAAGGTTCTCCTAGATATTTAGAAGATCCATTTGCGAGAACAGAAGACGTTAGAGCTTCAGTTGATTATCTTACAACATTAGACTTTGTGGATAATGACAGAATTGGTGCGCTTGGCGTTTGTGCAGGTGGTGGATATACAGTAAGTGCAGCAAGAACAGAACGTCGTATTAAATCACTTGCAACAGTAAGTATGGTAGATATTGGCGCTTTATTCCGTAAAGGTCCTGGAGATGTAGTATCAATAGATGATCAACTGGCATTTATGACACAAGTTGCAGATCAACGTACAGCTGAAGCAAATGGCGCAGATTATGGCATCACTGGCTATGTACCTGAAGAAATTGATGATTCTATGCCTGAAAATTCAACAATGGTACAAGGGCATGATTATTATTTAACTGAACGTGGTCAACATAAAAACGCACCAAACAAACTGTTATTAAGAAGTTTTTCAGAAGTATTAACATTTGCGCCTTTCACATATATTGATGAATTGTTGACACAACCATTTTTAGCAATCGCAGGTACTGAAGCAGACACGATTGAATATAGCATTGATGCTGTTGAAAAAGCAGCAGGCGACAATAACGAACTATATAAAATAGAAGGAGCATCACACGTAGATTTATATGATATTCCAAAATATGTAAACCAAGTATTACCAAAACTTGAATCATTCTATAAAGAAACACTATAAAAGGAAAAGGTGGTATTAAAATGACTCGTATTTTAATTATTGGTGCAAGTGGTCAAATTTCACAAGAGGCCATTGACTTATATTTACAGAACACAGATTTTGATTTAACGCTATTAGCTAGAAATAAAGCAAAATTACCTGAATATGATTCAAATAGAGTGACAATCATTGAAGGTGATGCGACAGATAAAAATACCGTTGCTAATGCTTTAGATAATGTAGATACTGTGTTTGTTAGTTCTACTGGAGAAACTTTAGGAGCCCAAGCTAAGACTGTTATAGAGTCAATGGATGACAACGGTACGAAACGCTTAATTTTCGTCACTTCCCTAAATACACTCCATGAAGTTCCATGTAAATTCGGGGAATGGAATGATGAAAATATCGGTCCTTATCTCGCACCGTTTAGAGAAGCTACTGAAGCAATCGAAAGTTCAGACTTAGACTATACAATATTCAGACCGGCTTGGTTAACGAATTATGACGAGATTGATTATGAAGTAACACAACGAGATGAACCTTTTAAAGGGACTGAAGTGTCTCGTAAAAGTGTGGCAGATTTAGCAGTTAAAATTTCTCAAGATCCTAAACTTCATTCAAAAGAAAATATTGGATTAAACAAACCTAATACAGACGGCGATAAACCGAGCTGGATGTAATTAAAGGCTTTAATGCTTTCAAAATGAAGTTTTATTGTAAGAAAAAGCGAAAGGTGAGGAGTATTTGAAAATGACCCAACCTAAAATTATTGTGCATATGACCCAATCTATCAATGGTAACATTACTGGCCCATATCATGAAGCTGCTGGCAATGGCTTATTAAAAGCTTACGAGTCAACAAATCAGCAATTTGAGTCAAACGCTTTGATATTAGGTCGTAAAACGATTGAAGAAGCATTTGCCAATAATGAAATGCCAACATTACCTGCAAATCCAGAAAAATATTCACGTAAAGAAGATTTTGTGGCTGATACAGAGTTAACACATTTTGTTATCTCGATTGATCCTTCTGGGAAGGCAGCATGGACACAGAACTATATTCAATATAATGACCGACCTGAAATGCATGTGATTGAAGTGATATCAGAACAAGTTTCAGATGCATATTTAGAACATTTAAGAAATTTAGGTATTTCATATGTCTTTGGTGGCGAAAATTCTGAATTAGATTTGAAGTTAGTTGTATCTAAATTGAACAGCTTATTTAATCTTGAAACGATGACATTGTCAGGTGGTGGTGGTATTAACTGGTCATTCTTTCAACAAGACCTTGTTGATGAAGTGAGTGTTGTTATAGCACCAGTTGTCGATGATCACTATAATAGACCCAATATGTTTGATAATAATAACCCTAATCGTTCTCATGTTCCTGAAGCTTTTACAATTAAACAGCTTGAGCAGTTAGAGGACGATGTCATCTGGATTCATTACACTAGATAAAGGAGTTTTTAATGATGGCATACACATTAATTACAGGAGCAAGTTCAGGTATTGGTTATGCGGCAGCATTGAAATTTGCTGAGAAACAGCATGACTTAATATTAGTAGCGCGTAATGAAGATAAATTAAATGATTTGAAAGAAAAAATTAAAGCGCAATATAACGTTGATGTTGTAGTAAAACCATTTGATTTGTCACAAGTTGATATGATTGAAGCATTTTACCAAACGATTCGTGAAAAATATGACTTATCGACATTAGTCAATAATGCTGGCTTTGGTGACTATGGACCAGTCTCCGAACTGGAACTACCAAAAACACAACAAATGTTACACCTTAATGTTGAAGCATTAACTATTTTATCAATGTTATTTGTTAAAGATTATGAATATACAGAAGGTACGCAAATTATCAATGTTTCTTCCGTAGGGGGCTATCTAATTGTCCCAGAAAACACAACTTATGTTGCTACAAAATTCTATGTAAGTGCCTTTACAGAAGGATTAGCACATCAATTAAAACAACGTGATGCTAAACTTCAAGCTAAGATTTTGGCACCAGCTAATACAGAATCTAAATTTGCTCAAGTAGCGTTAGATGCTAATGATTTTGACATGAGTCAGATTGAGAAATATCATACTGCAGATGAAATGGCAGAATTTATGACGCAATTATATGATAGTAGCAAGGTATTAGGAATCGTTAACTTTGATACATTTGAATTTGAATTACGCGATCCTCACTATCCATCTCAAAGTCTAGGATAATTACAAAGGAGAGAATAATAATGACAGTTAAAACAGAAAAAGTAACATTTACGTCTAATAATACAACAGTCGTAGGTATACTAAGAATACCAGAAAGTAATCAATCAAATTTACCTGCAATTGTATCTGTGCATCCAGTCAGTGGTTCAAAAGAACAAACTGCGGGCCTATACGCGGAAAAATTAGCGAATGAAGGCTTTGTAACATTAGCTTATGATGCTTCTCACCAAGGTGAAAGTGTGTCTGCGCCAGAATATGTAGAAAATCCTTACTATAGAGTAGAGGATGTACGTGCAGCTGTGGATTATCTAACAACATTAGATATTGTCGATAATGAGCGCATTGGTGCACTTGGTATCTGTGAAGGTGGTGGCTATGCCACAAGTGCGACGTTATCTGATCGTCGTATTAAAGCCTTAGGTACAGTAGTCGGCGTTAACTTTGGTAGATTTAGTAGAGAAAGTGATGTCACACCTGATGCAGCCATTCGAGACTTAGAAAAAATTGCAGAATTACGAACAGCTGAAGCAAATGGTTCAGAACCATATGTAACGCAATATATTCCGAATTCTCCAGAAGAATTAGCACAAACAGGTATTGATGAAATTGATGTCAAAGAAGCTGTAGACTATTACCGTACGCCAAGAGGCCAAAGTGAAAACTCACCAAATAAATGGCGTTACTCAGGTTCAGCAGCATTATATACATTTGATGCATTCTTTCCTGCAGAAAAATTATTAACACAACCAGTTCAAATTATTGCTGGTGATGTGCCTGGTGCATTTGGCTCTTATCGTGATGCTTATGATTTATATAATCGTGCACGTTCCACAGAAAAAGACCTGCATATCGTTAAAGGCGCGACACATTATGATTTATATGACCAACCGGAACAAGTTAATGAAGCGTTAAGTAAATTAGTACCATTTTATAATCAATATTTGTAAAAATAAATTATATACGAACTCCCACCGCTAGCCCCGGTGGGAGTTCTCATTTATCTAATAAATCCATTCTCATATAGTAAGTAAAGTGTTCTGTAGCTCTCTATTTACAAATTTTTTACTTAAAAAACATAAGTACTCAAAATTCCTCTTTTAAACTGATGATATAGACTTATACTCAGGAGGATGTTTTATGTTATCTATTAATAAATTCGCAAAATTTGCAATTGCTAACCTTATGATTGTTTCAACCGTTTTTAGTACTATCACACCTGCAATTGCACAATCCGAAAAAGAATCAAAAGATGATAGTTTTGCAGTTGGTAATACAAAAAATCCTAAAAATGTAATCTTTTTAGTTGGAGATGGTATGGGACCGTCATTTAACACTGCTTATCGATATTATAAAAACGATCCACATGCAAAAGAGATGAATACTACTGCCTTTGATGCATATTTAAAAGGTACAAATCGTACATATTCAAATGACCCTAAACAAAATATTACGGATTCTGCAGCCGGTGCAACTGCTTTTAGTTCCGGACATAAAACATATAATGGCGCTATTGGTGTTGACAGTAACAAACAAAAAGTTGAGACAGTACTTGAACGTGCGAAAGAAAAAGGTAAATCAACTGGACTAGTCTCAACTGCTGAAATTACGGATGCAACACCAGCTGCGTATGCTGCACATGTTACTTCTAGAGATGATAAAAATGAAATTGCCCAACAATTTTATAAAGATAAAATCAATGGAAAGCATAAAGTTGATGTGTTATTAGGTGGCGGTGCTAAATACTTTGGTAAATCTAATGGCAACTTAGATAAAAAATTTAAAAAAGATGGCTACGACCTTGTCAGAAACAGCAAGGAATTATCGAAATCTAAAAGTAAAAAAGTTCTTGGATTATTTGCCGATAAAAATATGCCACTTGCAATAGATGCGTCTAAAAAAGAGCCTTCACTAGCTGATATGCAACAAAGTGCACTTAGTAAATTAGAACATAATAAAAAAGGATTCTTTTTAATGGTCGAAGGTGCTTCTATAGATAAATCAGCACATGTCAACGATATTACCGGCGTTATGTCTGAAATGGAAGGTTTTGAAAAAACTTTTGATGATGCCATCCAATATGCTAAAAAACATAAAGATACACTTGTCGTTGCTACAGCAGATCATTCAACTGGCGGCTTAACAATAGGTAAAGACAAAGGTTATGAATGGAATCCTCAAGCAATTAAGTCAATGAAACACTCAGGTTCATATATGACCGAACAAATGGTTAAAGGTGAAGACCCTGAGAAAGTAATAAACGATGGTTATGGATCTACTCTTTCAAATGATGACATGAAGCAAATAAAAAAAGAGAATAAAAAACTACAAAAATTGCTTAAAAAAGGAAAAGATGAAAAATCTGAAGAAGTTGAAAAACAAACAAAAACACTACAACACGCCATTCAGAAAGAAATCAATGACAAGTCTTACACAGGATGGACTTCCGATGGGCATACTGGTGAAGATGTAAATACTTATGCTTATGGACCTAAGTCAGATGCTTTTAGTGGTAATATCGAAAATACAGAAAGCGCTAAAATAATATTTGATACCTTCAAATAAAGAGTAAAAAATTCCCGATCAGAACTATATAGTGATCGGGAATTTTTTATGGTTAATTTTAGTACTCAATGTTAGGTGCTTGGTTAACACGTTCTTGGTATTTTTTAAATGCATAGTATAAACCGCCAACTAATGTTAAGATAACTGCTAATTTTTTCATCATTCAAACTCCTTTCTGAGATGTGTTAAAACTGAGTTCAATTAAATTATATGCTTTTATTATACACTTTTTGACATATTTTTTAAATTTAAGAATGCGAAGATTTTCAACATTTTCTGATGCTAGCTGTCTTTTTCATCTTTTAAATGCTTAATAAAATCAAAGCCTGGTCTTCCTTTAGCCAATGCTTCCATCACATCATACCAATCCGAACCGACTTGTTGATATATATTTTGCAATAATTCATCTTGCGCCTTGTTTAATTCAGCAATAAGTTGATTGCCTTTACTTGTCGAATATAATTTTTTGACACGTCGATCTGTCTCTAAAACTTTTTCAACAATAAGACCTTGCTCTTTTAATTTTTGAAGTGTTGCATGTGATCCTTGTTTAGAAATCTCTAATATTTCTAGTAATGATTTAATAGTAATACCAGGTAATTTATTTATAAAAAACAAAAAACGATGATGCTGACGGCTCATACCATATTTCTCTATGATTTCATCAGCGGTAGTGATAAAAGTCTTATACGCAAAATAAAACAACATATGCTCATAATCGTTTTTATTGGTCGACATGATGATTACTCCTTTCAAAGCGTTAACCTCATTATAATAAAATTTATAATGTAAGTCATACAAATGACGATAAATTCTAAATGTGAGATTTAAGTTTCACGAGAAACATCTTAATACATTTGTTTTTTGTACTACAATTGCTTCCATAACAATAAGATAACTTCATCATAAATCATTTTTAATTATACTTTGATAGAATCAGCATATTTTCTAGGAAATATTTATGTATTAACTAACCATTTTATAGCAAACTGAATAGCTTGATCCCAATATGCATAATCATGTTCTCCAGGACCATCTTCAAATTGATATGGTACATTTTTAGCTGATAAATAATTGATAAAGTCCAAATTATCTTTATAAAGAAAATCGTCTTTACCACACATAATGAGCAATTCAGGGATTGGCTTTTCTTCAGCAATTGCTTGATCTAATAAGTAATAAGGGTCGTGTTCGGTCCCTTTTACACTAGTAAGCTCTCCTATAATTGCTTCTTTTGAAAAATCATTCCATTCTAAATCCATTAAATGTTGTGCTTCAAATACAGCAGATAATGGAACAGCTTTGGAGAATTTATCCCCTTGTGTTAATGCAAATTTAATCGTGCCATATCCTCCCATTGAATGTCCTGCTATGAAATTATCTTCACGCTTTTTTGAAAGCGGGAAAATTTGATGCACATAATCATATATTTCTAAAATATAATCATAGTAACTATGACCATATGCCATATTTGCGTATGCACTATGGTCGACATTTGGCATAATGACTGCTAATTTATGTTCGTTCGCATATCTTTCTATACTTGTATATCTCATGTATGTTGTTTCATCACTTGATAATCCATGTAATAACATTAACGTTTTTAATGGTTGTGCTGTTACATCGTTTTTGAAGAAACTTTGATCCTCCGGTAAAATGACTGTTAAATTTTGATGCATACCTATTGTCGGTGAATGATAGTTTAATGAAATATAAGCCATATATCATTACCCCTTTCTAATTCTACTTTATCAATATTTTACGCTTAAATTATTCACTTTAAAATATTTCCATACAAAAAACCAGGCACACACTGTGCCCGGCTTGAAATATTGGTTATGCATTATCATTATTGTCTTTTTTACGTCTTCTAAATAATAGTAAAGATCCTAATAATGTCATCATTGCACCAAATAAAGTTACATTTGTATTTTCACTCTTATCTCCTGTTTCTGGTAAAGCATCAGATATATCCTGTTTCGATACTTGATTAGAAAGCTTTGATTCCCCTTTAGGATTCGTAGGTGCTTTCTGTTCATTATTTGGTGGTGCAACTTCTGAATCGGAGTCGCTATCTGAGTCTGAGTCACTGTCGGAGTCTGAATCGCTATCTGAATCGGAGTCACTATCTGAATCTGAGTCATTATCTGAATCGGAGTCGCTATCTGAGTCTGAGTCACTGTCTGAATCTGAGTCACTATCAGAGTCGGAGTCGCTGTCTGAGTCCGAATCGCTATCTGAATCTGAGTCACTGTCTGAATCTGAATCACTATCTGAATCTGAGTCGCTATCTGAGTCGGAGTCGCTGTCTGAATCTGAATCACTATCTGAATCGGAGTCGCTATCTGAGTCTGAGTCACTATCTGAATCTGAGTCGCTGTCTGAGTCTGAATCGCTATCTGGATCCGAGTCGTTATCTGAGTCGGAATCGCTATCTGAATCCGAGTCGCTATCTGAGTCGAAATCGCTGTCGGAATCTGAATCGCTGTCTGAGTCTGAATCGCTGTCGGAATCTGAGTCGCTATCTGAGTCGGAATCGTTGTCTGAATCTGAGTCGCTGTCTGAGTCCGAATCGCTGTCTGAATCTGAGTCGCTATCTGAGTCTGAATCGCTATCTGAATCCGAATCACTGTCTGAATCTAAGTCGCTATCTGAATCCGAATCGCTGTCTGAGTCTGAGTCACTTTCTGAATCTGAGTCACTATCTGAACCTGAGTCACTATCTGAGTCGCTGTCCGTATCAGAATCACTATCGCTTCCTGGATCTGGGCTTGGCTCTGGATCTGGTGTTGGTTCCGGTTCTGGGTCTGGGCTTGGCTCTGGATCCGGTGTTGGTTCCGGTTCTGGATCTGGGCTTGGCTCTGGATCTGGGCTTGGCTCTGGATCCGGTGTTGGTTCCGGTTCTGGGTCTGGGCTTGGCTCTGGATCCGGTGTTGGTTCCGGTTCTGGATCTGGACTTGGCTCTGGATCAACTGGTGGTCCCGGTGTTGGATCAACTGGATTTACTGCTGAATCACCATCTGCACTTCCGCCACCATAACGTACAACATTCTCATTATTCCAACCGAAAATACTGTAGTCTCTACCTGTCACAGGATCAACATTTTCTTGAATAACCTGAGTTTTTAAGTTTTTACCTGTATTGTCGTAATGACCTTCTACTAATATTACATATGTTTTAGTAATATCACCAAATTTAATACTAGCTACATTTGGATGCTCATAATAGACTCTACTATTAAATTGATCAGTTACTTCTGTAAGATTAGAATCATTTGGATCTGCATAGTAGCTATCTGATAATTTTGATGTGTCTTTAACTTCAAATATTCTCAGTTTCGTATCTGTAGCACTTACTTTACCGCTACTTTCTTCAATTTTATCTTGGTAACCTTTAATATACACCCACGTATTACCTAAAACTCGTTGCTTAGGGTTAACAAATACAGTTTGCTTATATGTGTTTTGTCCTGAAGCTGTGTCTACGCCAATAATTTGAGAAGAAATATTTGCGCCATTTGGCTTATCAATACCTGCAATTGGTGAACTATAGTTATAAGTAATTTTATTGTTAAACATTTCATCTGCAATATTAATATTTGCATCATATGTCCCTGATTTAGGTGCCTTTGCTCTATCTGTAAAAAGAGGCAATGAAAATTGTCCGTTAATATTTTCTTTTCCATTTACATAATCTGTAAAGACAAATGTATATGTCTTAGTCAAAATATCATACGTTGCTTTAGCTACAACATCACCATTCGTACTTTTAATATCTGCAATTGGCATCGTATTATTTGAGTTAGAATAATCCACATCACCATTCCCAGTTAAACTATCTGGTAACTTCGCTGTAAAGTAATCCCCTGATTTCACTTGCCCTGTCACTTTAAAGTTTGCCGCCATAAATGTGTTACCACTTTGGTTAGGATCAAATGTAGTCTTTTCTAATTTAAAATCACTTGCCGTAACTTTATCATTCACATTTGTACCTTTATTATCTGCAGCATTTACTACCGGTTCAGCAGCAGCTAAACTACGCAATGCTCTTGTTCTAACACTTGGTTTGTTAACCGCTTGTGTATTGGAAATCGATTGATTATTACTAGCACTAGTTTGTGGTGATGATTGTGGTAAATCGAGTATTTGAGGACTTTTAAGTTCGCTGTTTGTTGATGCACTATTTGCATCACTCGTTGATTTATCTACTTTAGAATTTACTTCTTGAGGAACCGTTTGATCTTGCGGTTTTGCAGCTGTCGCTTGATCTTGAATAGCCGTTGTTTGAGGTGACTCACTTTTTACTGATGAAGTTTGATTATCACTTGATGGCGTCGTGTTATTCGTTGAAGATTGCTCTGTTGTAGTTGTATTACTTGTTTGTGTAGATGTCGATTGTGTTGTGCTATCTACTAAGGCACTGTCTGTATTTGTACTAATATCAGCTGTATCATTAGCCGTTGTGTTTGATTGAGGTGTTTCTATCATTTTGTTTTTTTCGGAATCTGCACTTGCATTATTTGTCGATGATTGTGTTGTATCATTCGATTTCTCTGATGCGTGTGCTTGATGATTGCCTATCCCAAATAGTATGGTTGCACCTACTATTACTGATGTTGTACCTACTGTAAAACGTCTAATCGAATACTTATTCTGCTTATTCGACAAATAATCAATTCTCTTTTTCAAAAACATTACTCCATTTCAATTTCTAGATTAGACTAAATTGTATAATGGATTAACAATTTTATCAATTGCTTTTTGAAAAAAATTATGTAAAATTTGTTTTCTTCCTATTTATATAACTTAAAATTTTCTGTTAACTAGCAAATACCAATATACTACTTTTACACCTTTACAAATGATTTAACTTTTAAAAACTTAGGCATTCTAAAAATTTTATAATCTTAAACATAGCTTTATTTACATCATTAGATACTTAGAAATCATATTAAATTATTTCTTACAAAATCAATAAGGCCTAACGTATCGTTTCACGTTAGACCTCTTGTTCAACTTATTCATTTCACAATGTATATTAAACACATACGTCATTAAATAAATGTTTGCTAATTAGCCAATTTTTATGATCTTTTACCACAAGCTTTTCATCTTTCAACTCGTGAATAATATGACCAGCTGTTTCCCGAGAAATACCAGCCATATCACTCATTAATTGAATTGTTAAAAATTGTTTGATTTCATAAAATTCATCTTGATCATAACCGACTGTTTGACATATATGGCATAGCAATTTAATAATTCTATCTTTTGCAAATTTACTGGTTACAGCCATATTATAATTCATATGTTGTTGCTCATTATCTGTCATTAATGCAAAAAGAGTCAAAAATATATCATCATTAGATTTACATAAAAAGGCCATTAAATCTCGCGGCAAACCAAGAACCGTGCAATCTGTTAGCGCTGTACACAGTTCATTAACATCTTTCGGATGAAATAAATTGCTAATCGGAAATAATACTTGTTCCTTATTAAAGTAGCGATATACATCTCCATTTTGATTATAGTGTTCTCTAATTATGTTACCTTCAATTAAAAAGTAAATATTGCTACTTTCTTGTGGTGAAAAATAAATAACTTGACCTTTTGAATAATGTCTGACAAAACATTCACTTTGATATGGTTGTAATATACTATAAGGGATATTAATATAATCTGCTAATGTCTTTAGTTCGCGTTCTAATTTATTATTCCTATCCAAAATAAAGTTTTCTGTCATAAGTTAAACTCCTTCAAACCTTGCAAAGTGTCAGCAGACCACTTTTTCATTTGAATCACTGGAGAAACACATTTATTGTTTTATCGTGTGATTATTAAAGGACTACATGTGAATGTGTGTACCTTTATTACCTATTAAAGCATTATATGCTTGTTCTAAATTTGTAATAATAACTTTTTTATTAGTTCCACCTTCAACAAATCGGATTGCCGCTTCAATTTTTGGTAACATTGAGCCTTCTGCAAACTTGCCTTGTGCCGCGTAATTTTTCAAAGTTGCTATATCAATATCGTCGATTTGTTGTTGGTTTGGCTCATTAAAGTTAATAAACACATTTTCTACATTTGTAAGTATCATTAAAGTATCTGCTTCAATCAGCGTTGCTAATTTTTCACTAGCAAAATCTTTATCTATTACCGCTTCAACACCTTCATAGGTATTTTCTTTTTTTATAACTGGAATACCGCCACCACCGCATGCAATGACGATATCTTTACCGTCTGCTAAAGTTCGAATTAACTGGTGTTCTAGTATAGATTGAGGTAATGGTGATGCGACCACTTTTCTATAACCGCGACCTGCATCTTCTTTAAAGACTGACTCAGGTTGTTCTTTTTGTAATACTTCAACTTCATCCTTAGTATAAAATGGGCCAATTGGCTTTGTTGGATTATCAAATCGCGGATCATCTTTATCTACTTCTACACGAGTAACAATCGTCCCAACCGTCCTATCACTATTCATTTCAGTTAAAATGCGATTGATTTCAGTTTCCAACCAATAGCCTATCATACCCTGCGACATAGCACCACAAGTATCAAGGGGCATTGCTGGTGTTGTGTCACTGTTAGAATTAGCTTGTTGTATTAATAAACTACCAATTTGTGGGCCATTACCATGTGAAATGACAATACGTGCTGGTGAATCGAATAAAGGCTTAAGATTATGCATTGCCTGCCTAATTGCAGTTTGTTGTGCTTCCGCTGTTGCTTCTTTTGTTTGAATCGCATTACCACCCAATGCAATGACAATTTTTTCTTCCATACTATGTCTCTCCTTTTAGAAAACATTAATCATTCCCATCATTAATTTAATCAATCCGACAACTGCCAGTACGATAATAACTACAAAAAAGATATAATCTGATTTGATTAAACGTGTATGATTATTCTTTTGAACGATTGAATAGACTAAAAGTGCTGGAATATAAAGCAACATTGTTAATAATAAATAATTAATACCTGCTGCATAGATAAGCCATATAGCATAAAGTGAAGCTATAATTCCTATCGTCCACTGTTTTGTAGTTGCTTGTTGTCGATGTTCTAGTGTGTATTTAACTTGATAAAATGCGCTGAACATATACGGATATAAAATGGCACTTGATGCCAATGAAAATGCAAATTGATATGCACTCTGTGTAAATAACATACTTATTAAAAACAATTGAACTAATATATTAGTGATAAGTAATGCGTTTACTGGGGCACCATTTTTATTTTCCTTAGCAAACCATTTTGGGAATAAGCCATCCTTCGCAACAATAAAAGGTAATTCTCCTGCAAGTAATGTCCAACCTAACCATGCGCCGAGCACAGAAATAATTAATCCTATATTTACAAGGGTAGATCCCCAACCACCAACAATATGTGCAAGTACTTGTGCCATACTTGGTGAATCTAATTGCGAAATATGATTTTGTAAAATAACTCCTTGTGCTAATACTGTTAATAAGAAATAGATAATTAAAACCGAGATTAGTCCTATAACTGTGGCACTACCTACATCTTTTTTATTTTTAGCTCTACTAGAAAAAATGACTGCGCCTTCGATACCGATAAATACCCAAACTGTTACTAGCATAGTACTTTTAACTTGGGACATCGTGCTTGCCCAACTAAACGGTAATATACCATCTGATGTCATACCGAAAAATCCTGTCTTAAAAGTGTCAAAATTAAATGCAATAATCATACATATAATTACAAGTAAGATAGGTATTAATTTTGCAACGGTAACAATACTATTGATAAATGCCGCCGTTTCAACACCTTTTAAAATTAAGAAATGTACTCCCCAAAGTAATAATGATGCCACGATAATACTTGGTAGCGTATTACCACCTTTAAATATAGGGAAAAAATTTCCTACTGATGACATCAATAGTGTGGCATAAGCTACGTTTCCTAAAAATGCAGAAAACCAATAGCCCCAAGCACTTATAAACCCAACAAAATCGCCAAATCCTGCCTGAGCGTAGCTGTATATACCACCATCCAGTTCCGGCCGTTCATTTGTTAAATTCTGAAATACGAACGCTAATGAAATCATACCGATAGCTGTAATGAGCCAACCAATAATAATAGCTAATCCACCGGCTTTACCGCCCATATCAGACATGATATTAAAAGCACCGCCACCAATCATGGATCCTATAACTAGTCCAATCAAAGAAGACTTACTAAGTTTGTTATCTCCTGATTCGTTCATATTCATTTCTCCTTTAATATCAATATGAAGCGCCTGTTCATATCAACAATATCTAAATCAACAGACACATCATATCAATATACTTCCATTAAGTAACTAACTCCCTAATGTTGCTGCCATAACTGCTTTAATTGTATGCATTCTATTTTCAGCTTGATCGAAAACTTTTGAATGTTCACTTCTAAAGATTTGGTCTGTAACTTCCATTTCAGTCAAGCCATATTTTTCATAAATTTCTTGTCCATATAATGTATTTGTATCGTGAAATGCTGGTAAACAGTGTAAGAATATCGTTGAATCTTTGCCTGTTAAATCAAACATTTCTTGATTCACTTGATAATCTTTTAATAAATTAATACGTTGTTCAAATTCATTTTCTTCACCCATTGATACCCATACATCCGTATAAATAACATCTGTATCTTTAACCGCTTCTGCAATATTATCCGTAATCTTAATAGATCCACCATATTGTTTCGCTTTTTCTTCTGCAATTTCAACATATGCTTCTTTAGGATTTAACGATTGAGGTGTACAAATTCTCACATTAACACCTAACATTGCACCTGCTACCATTAAAGAATGCGCAATATTATTACGACCGTCACCAACATATGTTAAGTTAATACCTTCTAAGTAGCCGAAGTTTTCTTTAACTGTCATAAAATCAGCTAGCATTTGTGTTGGATGCCAATCATCTGTTAAACCATTCCATACTGGTACGCCTGAAAATTTTGCTAAATCTTCCACTGCTTGTTGTGAAAAACCACGGAATTCAATACCATCGAACATTCTTCCTAATACTTTCGCAGTGTCTTCTACAGATTCTTTTTTACCTAACTGAATATCATTTTTCCCTAAAAATTCTGGATGTGCGCCTAAATCAATCGATGCTACTGTAAATGCAGCACGTGTACGAGTAGAATTTTTTTCAAATAATAATGCAATATTTTTACCAGCAAGATAATGGTGCTTAATACCTTTTTTCTTATAATCCTTTAATGTAATCGCAAAATCAATCAAGCCTTCAAATTCAGCTTTCGTATAATCACTTTCTTTTAATAATGATCTACCTTTTAAATCATATGGTTTTTGAATTTCTGTCATAAATTTCACCCTCACTTCTATCATTTACTATGTTAAATATCTTCTCGGTATAGTGGTTGACTCATACATCTTGGGCCACCTCGTCCACGTACCAATTCACTACCAGATATTTCAATAACTTTTATACCTTTTTGTCTTAATAAATCATTTGATACATAATTTCTATCATAAGTCACTACAACGCCTGGTCTAATACATAAAGTGTTTGATCCGTCATTCCACTGTTCTCTTGCGCCATCAATGACATCACCATTTCCAGTTGGAATAAATTGAATATTATTTATGCCTAAAACTTCTTCTAATGTATCTTTTAAGTGGCTAGATTGTTTGATAATAATGTCTTGATTATCTTCATCATATTCAATAATAAATATATTCATATTGCCTTCTGCCTTTAAAATGGCTGAGTGCATTGTAAATTTGTCATAATCTATCATCGTGAATACTGTATCTAAATGCATAAATGTTCGACTTGTCGGAATTTCAATTGCTACTACTTTTTTAAAGGACGCCTCTGGATTTTTGAAAATACGACGCGCTAACTTTTCAATTGCTTGTGCAGATGTACGTTCTGAGACACCAATTGCTAAAACATCTTTAGATAACACAAGCTCATCGCCACCTTCAATGTTGAATGGGCAATCTCTATCTAACCAAACCGGGATGTTTGCATCTTTAAATCTAGGATGGTGTTTCACAATATATTGAATAAAAATAGATTCTCGTCGTCGTGCTCTCCAAAACATCCGGTTGATTGTAATACCATGTCCTATTGACGCTTGTGGATCTCGTGTAAAATATAGATTCGGCATTGGATCTAAATAAAATGGATATTTATCATCCATATATTCAACAAGATGTGTACACTTAGGATCTATTTCTTCTTTACGAACACCAGACATAATTTTATCTACGAGTTCTTGATTTGAGAGTGTCGCAAACAATGCTTTAATTTCTTCTTCGTGACCTAAAATTGTTTTTTTAGACTCTGCTAAAACATCCTCAATAAACTGACTTCTAACTTGAGCATCTTCAATACTTTCAGCAGCTAACTTTTCAAGATAAAGTACTTCTACGCCCTCATCTCTAAGTACCTGTGCAAAATGATCATGCTCTTTTTGAGCAACCTCTAAATAAGGAATATCATCGAATAATAATCCATCTAAATAATCAGGTACAAGATTTTCTAATTCTTTGCCAGGACGCTTAAGCAACACAGTCTTTAAAGTTCCAATTTCGCTATTCACTTTAATTGGTCCATTTGTCATGTCTATTTCCTCCTTTTGACTTTGAATTCAACTAGAGTATAGACAATTTTCAAACGCTTTCATGTGATTATATTCACATAAAGAAAGTCGAAAATTCCATGTCTTTTTGTTATACAATACATAATAATGGATTTTTATGCATAAATAAAGTTATTTTAGCGTTAAATATGCATTTTTTATTCAAAACAAGCCTAAAAAGTATGTTATATAAAGTTTTTTATACAGTCAAATGAATGTCTATGAATTTTTTCTCTTTATAAAAAACATGCGTACACAAGTTAAAATTTAGTAATCAACTTGTGTACGCACAATATGATGTGAATATATTTTGTTTTAATTGAAAATGTTTATCCAAATAACTTTGCATATACATACTTGGCCATCTCATTTGATGACGTTAATATCAATGTTGTATCATTCCCACTAACTGTCCCTAATATCTCTTCAATATTTAATTGATCGATAAAATAGTTAATGCCTTGTGCAAAACCTGGGGATGTTTTGACAATAATGTATGAACCATTGATGATTGAGCTTAGAACCTCATGTTCACAATAGTGTTTAAACTTTTCTTTCATCTCACGCTCGGTTTGATTATTAATTGCTTTATAAACCCACGTTTCACAATCAATCGGTATGCGATATATATTTAGTTCCTTTAAGTCTTTAGCAATTGTTGTAGCGCTGTATCTCACACCAAAATACGCTTCAATATATGATATAATTTGTTCTTTTTTATAAATGTTATGCTTTTTAACTATTGTAGAAACTAATTCTAATCGTTTACTTTTCTTCATTTTGTAAACTCCTTTTGTAGTTAAGTTTCTTGTATTATTAAATAAATTTATGTATGTTTCATTTATAATTTAACACTTTATTTTGCAAAAGATAATAAAAATGTATGTAAATTTTTGTGACAACTTTTAAAACAGCATTTGTATTTTAGATAACATGTTCTTTATTGAAATTGCTTGATTATTGATATTATTAGACTGTCAGGATGTCTTACAGCAGACAAACCTCACACTTACCCTATAAATACAAAAGAGGATGTGTATCAACAAAGAAATTGCTTTTTTGTTAATACCATCCTCTTATATAAGCTGTATTTTAAAATTAAATTATTTATAAGTGTTTAACATTACTTCTTCTTGTTTCTATACTTTTACTCGACGCCTACTTCATTCCATGCTTCATATACTTTTTCAGCTGTTTGCTCGTCATATAAATCTTTAGCTGCTTGATATAGAGCATCTTTACAATCTTTGAAGTTTGAATTACTTGTTAAGTATTCAGTTAAAGCGCGATAATAAATTTGTTCTGATTTTGATTTCCCTATTGATTGAATTACGTTATAAGCTGCTTTATTTGGAATTCCAGAGTTAGTGTGTACACCGCCATTATCTTTTTCAGTGTATACATAATCTTTCATATGAGATGGTTGTCCAAATTGTTCAGGATCTGACATGCTACGTAATGCATCTCCATCTTTTCCTGGTGTATAAACATCTTCACCCATTAAGAAATCTTCATCATCTACAAAGTATCCAAAGACATCTGAAAAACTTTCGTTTAACGCTCCTGATTGATCTTTGTATTCTAAGTTCGCAGTCTCTTGTGTAACACCATGCGTTAACTCATGTGCAACTACATCATTTGCGCCTGATAAATTTGTGAAAGTACGGCCATCGCCATCACCATAAATCATTTTATCGCCAATCCATGCTGCGTTATTTCTATTATCTTGACCACCATAATTATTAACATGTGTTAGTGAAACAATTGGACTACCGTGGTTATCATATGATTCACGACCAAATGTATTTTTATAATAATCATATGTTTGTTTAGCATAATAGTTTGCATCTACACCGGCACGTTGATCATCTTTTACAAAGTTTTCATCTTCATTTGTAATTAATGTCGCTTGACCAGTTTGATCATTAAAACTGTATGCAGATAATTTACCTTGATGCGTTAAATCTTCTAAGCTAAATCCACCTTCAATGCTATTAATATTGATATCTTTAGTGTCTCCAAGTACACCTTTACCTTTACCAGTAGCTGCTGCTTCTTTAACTAAATTTGTTTTTTCAACAACTTCACCTGTTTGAGCATCAATCTTAACTTTCCAGTGTGAAATTTCCGGACTAACTGTAATCAATTCAAGATTGTAAATATATTTATTACTGTCGCCATCAATTTCAACTTTATTTTCTTTGATAACGTCATCTTTAAGGTTTTTAGCCTTATTTTTATCAATTTTGACTGCTTTGAATGCTTTATCAACAGCTTCATCTTTAGTTATTGTTACTTTATTTGTTGGTTTTACTTTTTTCGCATCTGTATCACCATTGATTAAAACAACTTTTCCTGATTTATCTGCATGTACTTTAACTTCTTTGTCAGGTGCATGAACCCCGTCAACACTAGGTTGTAATGTGTAATGCGTGAAACCTTTATTATCTTTTTTTACATCAGTAACAGAGTAATCTTGATAATGATTTTTTACATTTTCAGATTTAGGTAATTCTTTTAAAGCTTTAACCGCGTCACTTTTTTGTGTCACTTCAAAATTAATATCAGAATTAGCCGGTTTGTTATCCTTGTCTGCTGCAACTGCTGTAGGTACTAAAGTGCTCAATAACGTTACTGCTGCCATACTTGTAAATGCATATCTTGAAAATTTCCTCACATTTCATTCCTCCTGATTTTTTAAAAACAGCTTATAAATAAAATATTAATTTAATTTTTCAGAAAAGTAAACAATTATTTCAATTTATTTCTACACTTTTTGTTTGGTG
Source organism: Staphylococcus argenteus (assembly GCF_000236925.1). Taxonomy (NCBI): domain Bacteria; kingdom Bacillati; phylum Bacillota; class Bacilli; order Caryophanales; family Staphylococcaceae; genus Staphylococcus; species Staphylococcus argenteus. The sequence continues at coordinate 2,671,597 of NC_016941.1, forward strand.
ATTTTATTTATTGATTCTTTTCTTTTTTAAAACTGTTTTCTCTAATTAAATTAATTTTTAAAAGTTATACTTAATTATATTTTAAAATTTATTAAGACTTTATTTTTGTGAAATTATTAACAATTACAAAATGGTGCAACGCATACTTAATAAGTGTTCACAATAACTTATGTAACCACTTTAAATATATTGTATCGGATAAACATTTTTTCTTATATTAAGCGATTAAACACGATACAATATTTCTCACGCTTTCTCTTCAAATTAAAAAGACTAGAATGTACTGCTGAGGTAACATCCCAATCTTTATGATAGATTTATATATTATTTACTTGTTTTATAAGGTGTATGTCCAACTGTTACTTCCACCACTCTGTTGTGATCAACGACAAACCATATGCCTAATGACTTTTTATTTGGTTGGTAGTAAAAAATACCACTATTAGAATCTTGTTTGTTATTATTTTCTTTTTGCAATGATTTACCATAAGCTTTTTGAATATCTTTTAAAGATACATCATTTTTGACGATGAATTGTAACTGTCCTGCTTCATTACCATTTGCTGAGACCTCTTTAAAAGTTTGATCATATTTCTCTATTTTCTTTGTCGCATTAGTCTTAGCTAATTTAATACCATTAAACTTCACGTTATCATGTTTAATTGCATTAATAAAATGTTTATCCATAATAAAATTCGCATTATGTCCAATATAACCATTATACGTATAGTATGGTGTTGTTGCTGCCTGTGCCTCATGATTTACTACTGTTTCATTTCCTACGACAGTTGCTCCAATCAATGTACTAAAAGCTAATGTTGTTGCAAGACAAATTTTAGTTGTTTTATTCATATTATCTCTCTTTTCCATGAAAATTTTTCATTTCTCTTACCTTAATTATAACTTGCTTGTTAAATAAAATACTATTAATTATATTTATAAATACATAACAGTTTTGTTATACTTATTTGAAGCATATCAAAATTGCCAAAAATATTAATGTCGTTTGCATTGTAACTTTAAAGTGTACAACGATAACAAATTATCATTAACATGTTTTTTAAATTTCTTGAATTAACAATTTACATTAAAACGGAGGCGTTATATTTGAAAAAGTTTCTTATATCAATCGTAATTATCATATTAATTGCAGCATTAGGATTCGCCATTTATACAGCAGTAAATCATTCTACTTCATCTCATAAAAATGACGCGCAAGATAATAAAACAACACATCAAAAGAAAGACTCTGAATCAACAGATCAAAATAATGCAAATACAGAAAAATCAAACACAAATCAAAATGATAGTAATAGCAATACTGGTAATCAACAGTCTCCACAATCAAATGGACAAAATAATCAAGCAACAGTACCATCAAATATTGCACCTGTCCAACCTAACAAGTCATCATCAAATAGCAATGACTCACACAGTGGTAGTAATCAATCAACAACGAATGGGCAAAATAACAAACAACAAAGTACACCTAATGAGTCAAACAATACCAATCAATCTAACAAACAAGCACCTCAAACGCAGTCTTCCAAAAATTAAATACTTGCATAACAATTCTTCAAGGCAGTGGGATGGAAATGATAAAGGGAGAAATGATAAAGAGCCACTAATGATTTATTATGTAGTGGTTCTTACACATTAGCCACAGCTAATGTGTACTTAAAAATAGGAATACATGAGTAAAACTCATGCATAAGAAATACTAATTTCTATAGAAAAAGTATTTCTTTATGTCGGGGCCCCGCAATTTCTTCCAATATAACATTGTAGTTCTTAGAACTTTTTGAACTGAAATGCTCTTTTCAAAGTAGTTATTGTAAAAATAAAATCTTTGAAGGGAGTTTTATTTATGCCAAAATGCACATTTTAAATTTATGCGTCTAATTAAATAGGTTTTTGAGTATGACTTCTAATATTTCAATGATATGAAAAACGCATTGATTTTTTAATATAAATCCAAACCCGCAACCTTTCATTCCTTCTAAAATATTATTTAAAAAGTTCAGATTAATGTCATTGACGGACATGTGTTGTCTCATGTTTAATAAAATTAATGCCTTTTTATAAGCGCTTACATAATTCATTCTAGAAAAGAGGTGCCACGAGAAAAATGTTAGATAGACAAATGCAAATAATTCATCTTTTCATTAAAAATTCGATGAAAACTTTGAGCTCTGATGAAATTTCTGAGTTTATTAATGTCTCAAATAGAACAGTTCGAAATGACATCCATGTAATCAACAGTAATTTCATGGATAATATCATCATAAGTGTTAAATCTAAAGGTTATTTACTAAACACAACCCATTATACTTTAGACGCCATTAATGAACGCTACAACCACATTCAATCTTATAAAGAAAAAATTATGCTGTCTATGGCGTATCAATTACTTATGCACAATAGAACACATACGATACAGCAACTTGAACAAGACTACCTTCTGTCTAAAACTGTACTTAATGACTATTTCGTAAGAATACAGCAATGGTGTCAAAAATTTAATATAGATTTAGCCATTAAGAAAAAACAAGGTATTATTGTCAATGGAAGCAACAACGATATAACAAATGCCATTATCCATTTAAATCAATTATCAACTGGGCATGGACACGTTGAAGATTTAATTTTAGGTGAATTACCTGAAGCCCATCAACGTATGATTGCACATATCATACAAGAAACACTTGAACAATTTGGCATTGAAACCTCAGAAATTCAGATAAGACAACTGTTGATTCATCTCATTTTAATTATTAAGCGTCAACAACAATTAAATGAAATAGACAGTCTAAATCATGAATCAACATTAATCGCGCAATCTTGTATTAAACAAATCAATAATCGATTAGGTTATAACTTAAGTTCGCAAATAACAAATATGTTTTCCTTCTTTATTGGTTACCATTTTAATAAACTTGATTTAGGTATCGAACGTATTTTTATACAAAGTTATATCGATCGTTTAATCGAGCTTATGCAAAAAAGGATTCATGTACCCTTTAGCGATGATACGATATTACAACAAAATTTATACGACCACTTTAGCAAAGCATACTTACGCATTACACAAAACATTTATTTAAATAATCCTTTAGTTACTGAAATTAAGAAGCTTTATCCATATGTATTCAATACGCTTTTTGAAGCAATAAATAAATTAAACAGTAACACCGATATTGAAATGAATGAAGACGAAATTGCCTTTTTAACAATCCATTTTCAAGCGGCCATTGAACGTCGCACTAAAGCCCAATTGAATGCTGTAATTGTTTGTTACTATGGTTTAGGCGTATCGAATTTTTTAGAAACTAAAATTAATAAATTAACAGATGAACTAACTGTAATTAATACGATTAGATTAGAAAACATATCAAATCATCATTTTGAAAATGTAGACTTGTTAATTACAACTCATGATATACCGAGACATATATTAAATATGCTTCCAACACATATTATAACTATTAAGGTGTCTCCATTATTTTCTGAAGATGATCATCACAAAATTATGCATTTGGTTAAGCAAAAACAAAATCCGATTCAATCACAACATCATATGTCTGCTGTCAATTTCCTTGTAGTGAATACGACTCAATCGTTGCAACATACAGTACAGATTTTCGAGGAAGCGCACAAAATATTACAAGCACACCATGCCATTACAGATGGTTATATCGAGACCGCCTTAGAACGTGAAAAATCATCATCGACTTATATTGGTAATTATATGGCAATACCTCATGGAGACCCTGAAAAAGTATTACAATCACATGTCCTTATTTTTCGTACAAAAGATGTCTTCCCTTGGCGACAACACGACGTTAAACTTATCTTTTTCTTAGCTATTTCACCAAAAGATAATGACTTTACCAAACAAATGATGCAATTAATTGCTAGCTTTGATGAAGATATTGTTAACCATTTATGTAGTTTAGATGATTTCAAGTTAAAGCAGCAACTATTACAATACATGCAAGAATAGTTGCCACTAGTAACGGCAATTATTCTTTTTTTAAATGAAAAGAATGTGCTTACAATAAAAACAAGGAGATGATTTTATGAAAATTGTAGCTATTACCTCATGTCCAAATGGCATTGCACATACATATATGGCTCAAGAAAAACTTGAGCAAGCTGCTAAAGAATTGGGCGTGGATATTAAAGTCGAAACACAAGGTGGTGTTGGTGCTGAAAATATTTTAACCACTAAAGATATTGAAGAAGCAGACGGTGTCATTATTGCGGCTGATAAACAAGTTGACTTATCTAGATTTGTTGGTAAACGTTTAATTAATGAAAATGTTCGCGAAGGAATTCATAATCCTCAAAAATTGATTCAACGTATCATTAATCAAGATGCCACTATTTATCAATCAGATACCAATGATGATAATGGTAGACCAACCTACAGTGGTAAGTCTAAAAACGGTATGCAAATGTTCTACCAGCATTTAATGAACGGCGTCTCATTTATGGTTCCGTTTATCGTTGTAGGTGGTCTCTTAATAGCCATCGCACTTACACTTGGCGGTCAAACAACTTCAAAAGGGTTAGTTATTCCTGATGATTCATTTTGGAAATCTATTGAAAATATCGGTAGTTTAGCATTTAAATTTATGGTACCAATACTAGCTGGATATATCGCTGTAAGTATTGCTGATAAACCTGGTCTTGTACCTGGTATGATCGGTGGCGCTATTGCTGCAGATGGTAGCTTTTATGGCAGTGATGCAGGTGCTGGTTTTTTAGGTGGTATTGTGGCTGGTTTCTTAGCAGGGTATATTGCAAAATGGATCAAAAATATTAAGGTCCCAAAAGCGATGGCACCGATTATGCCCATTATCATAATTCCAATTATTTCTTCTGTCATCGTAGGATTAATTTTTATCTTTTTAATTGGCGCCCCAATTTCGAATATTTTCGAAGCACTAACAACTTGGTTAAAAGGTATGCAAGGCGCTAATATTATTATACTTGCCTTAATAATAGGTGCGATGATTGCTTTTGATATGGGTGGACCGGTGAATAAGGTGGCATTCTTATTTGGCTCAGCACTCATTGCAGAAGGTAATTATGCCGTTATGGGTATGGTTGCGGTTTCTGTTTGTACACCTCCTATCGGTCTTGGATTAGCAACATTCGTGCAAAAATATAAATTTAATCATTCTGAAAGAGAAATGGGTAAAGCATCTTTCACAATGGGGCTTTTTGGTATTACTGAAGGAGCCATTCCTTTTGCGGCGCAAGACCCACTGCGTATTATACCTGCCAATATGATTGGCGCTATGATTGCATCAGTTATTGCTGCACTTGGCGGCGTAGGAGATAGAGTTGCACATGGTGGTCCAATCGTTGCTGTATTAGGTGGCATTGATCATATACTGTGGTTTGTCTTAGCAGTTATCATAGGTAGTCTTGTTACAATGTTTACTGTGTTATTATTAAAACGTAATACCCCTGTTTTAGCAGTTGATGAACCGGCACAGCATACACAACTGCATGATACTGATGTACTTTCAAATGAAAATCATCAAGGTTCTTCTGAAAACACGACATCTCATTTACATCATGATGCCACAGCACATCTATTTGATCAGCATACAATCGTTATGACTGACCAAGAAATGTCTAGAGACGACGCAATCGATATGTTAATCCATCAACTTAAAGTGTGTCGTTATGTTGAGCATACTTCACATTTAAAAAATGCGGTTTTAGAACGTGAAATGGAATCCACGACAGCTATTGGCATGAATGTAGCAATTCCTCATGCAAAATCTGATGTTGTCAAACAACCTATTGTAGCTGTAATGAAAAATAATCATGGTGTTCAATGGGAAAGTCTAGATGGCAGTCTACCAGAGTTAATATTTTTAATAGCAGTGCCAAATAACAGTCAAGATACACATCTAAAAATTCTTCAACGATTATCTAGAGCGCTGATGAATGATGCGACACGCCAATCACTCATTGAAGCAAACAGCACTACTGAAATATATAATTTATTAATGAAAATATAGAGGAGTTATAGCTATGGCTTTATTTTTACAACCCGTTTTTAAAGACAGAATTTGGGGTGGTCATGCGTTAAAATCTTTTAACTATGATATTCCTAATAATACTACTGGTGAATGCTGGGCAATCTCTGCTCATCCAAATGGGCCTAACACAATAATGAATGGTCCTTATCAAGGTATGACGCTTGATCAACTTTGGATGCAACATCGTGAGTTGTTCAACAATGATTCACGAGAAAGCTTTCCATTATTAACTAAAGTGTTAGATGCTAATGATAAATTATCGGTACAAGTTCATCCAGATGATGATTATGCTTTAAAACATGAAGGTGAACTCGGTAAAACAGAATGTTGGTACATTTTAGATGCAGTTCCTGACGCTGAGATTATATACGGTGTTCATGCACAAACTAAAGATGAGCTGATTGAGATGATTGATAACCATGAATTTGATCGTCTTTTCAAACGAATTCCTGTCAAACCCGGTGACTTTTATTATGTTCCTGCAGGTACTGTTCATGCTATCGGATCAGGTATTTTAATATTAGAAACACAACAGTCATCTGATACAACGTATCGCATTTACGACTATGACCGACGTGATCAAAATGGCCAGTTACGTGATTTACATTTGGAACAAAGTAAAAATGTCATTCAATTAGACAATCATAATCCAAATACTACACCGATAACAACTAAATTTGAGACACATAGCGTAACACGTTTTGTAGATAACAACTTTTTTGCAGTTTATAAATGGAATATTCATGGTCTATTAAACTTCACTAAACCATATCCGTATTGTTTAGTTACAATTATTGAAGGCACTGGAACATTAACTATTGACGAATCTCATTTTGATATTCAAAAAGGTACCAGCTTTATTTTAACGACTGAAGATACAAATGTTCACTTGAACGGTGAAATGAGTGCCATTATTAGCCATCCAAGCTAAAGTTGTTATTATTAGATTTACTATGTTTACGAAGAGTCAAACATTGTCTATTTTGTTTTATAAAAAAATCCACACATTAAGGTGAAATAACCCTAACGTGTGGATTTTATATTTTATTCTGTTACGTTACTTTGATCGACTTTTTCTGATACGCGTTTCATCATTGGATCTGTTACAGGTTTTAAAATTAAACCTACAACGAAGAAACCTATACCAAATAACGTTAAAATAATTAATTTTGTAATTAATATTTCCGGAACAATCCCCCCTACCGTCTCACGTAAAGAATCAATGGCATACGTAAATGGTAGATATGGTGAAATATTTTGGAAAAATTGTGGTGTTGTTTGAATTGGGAATGTTCCACCACCACCTGCAATTTGTAATACGAGTAATACGATTGCAATAGCCTTACCTGGGTTACCTAATAATGATACGCACGTATATACGATTGAGTTGAAAATAATCGAACAGAAAATCGTTATAAGCACGAACAATACAGGTGATTCAACCCCTGCTTTTAGAATAAATAAATCTCCAACTGAAACAATTAGTGCTTGAATCATACCAAGCATGATGAAGAAGCCTGCTTTACCTAAAAATATTTGGCGTGTTGTTAAGACTGGCTCTAAACTTTTATGTTTATTATCAACCGTTAATAAACTTACCATTAAGAGTGCACCAACCCATACTGACAAGGCAGTGTAAAACGGCGTCATACCTGAACCATAGTCTTTAACAGGGAAAACATCAACAGTTTTCTTATTAATAGGGTTCGCAATAATACCCGCTTGCTTTTTCAAATCATTTTTAAGTGTGTCAATTAACTTATCAACCGCATCTTCTTTGTCTAATTTTTTGAAAATTTTATTCGCTTTTTTCAAATCTTTTTCAACATCAGGTAATTTATTTTGTGAAAAATCGGCTAAGTCTGATAATGCTTTTTTTGCTTGAGGTTGATTTTTATTTAATAATCCCACAGCTTGGTCATAGCCATTCAATAATGTTGGCAAATTCTTATTTACACTTGCAGTTGCGTTTGTTAATCGTTGTTCCAACTGTGGTAAATCATTACGTACAAAATTAGCTGCTTTTGCTACATCACTTTTCACAGTTGGGAAATTCGCTTGTGCTGCTTTAATCGCATTGGTATATTGTTGTTCAATACTCGGCAATACCGATTGTAACTGATCAACACGCTTTTTACCGCTTTTTAAAATAGACTGACCACTAGTAATGACTTGATCAATTGTATTTAATTTAGCTTGTACATTTGATAAAGCAGTTTGTCCTTTATTCAATTCGTCCATGATACGTTTTGATAATGAAACTAAAGAATTATTAAGATCTTTTTTAATATAGTCTCTTAATGACGACAACGATGAGTCTAATTTTGATAAATTATCTAATACTTTTGTCGCTTCTGCTGTACCTGAACTACCATTTTTCAGTGCATTACTTAACTGATTTACTAATCTTAGCTCTGCATTAACTTGATTATTGGTTTTATTTACCTTTTCAATTTCTTTTGAAAGATCAACATTTTCATTCTTCTCTAATTCTTTTAATATATCGATAAATTGTTGATTATATTGCGTAGTATACTCTAAACGAGACTTCACATTATCAAGTGTCTCTTTAAACTCAGCTGGATTGTTAGAAGCCAAAATACCATATGCAATATTTCGCAATGATTGAGTATCTTTTTGAGCTGCTTTGGCTTGTGTATCTAAGTTATTTGATAATGATAATAGCGACTCTGTTAATGCCGCATCCATCGATTTAATGTCTTTATCATTAATATTGGGTGAGTTCTCGCTAGCTGTACTCACTTGTGTTGTTTTGATATCTGCTACACTTTGCCCATCTTTTTTCAAGCTTGTACTTTGTGGCGCAGGCGCAACAGGTGCATTATTGCCATTTGGTGACGTATTTGGTGTAGCATTGTTACTCGATGCATTATTGGTATTAGGTGTTGTTGCTGCTTCATTATTAGTTGCAGGCGCACCATTTAATGTCGCATTATTTGCTGCATTGTTTTGAGGTAACTGCTGTTGATTTCTGCGATTTATATCTTGTGCACGTCGAAGCGCTTCTTGGTAATCACCAACTCTACCTCTAACTTGTGTGACAAAGCCTTTCGCATCATTCAACTGTCCATTTGCTTGATCAATACCTTGACTTGCAATATCCAATCCTTGATTAATTTTAGGGAATTGAGCTGGTACATCGTTAGCAGCAAAGTTTAATGCTTTTTCAATTTTCGGCATGTAGCTATTTAACGCTAAAATTAATTTAGCTTTTTCATTAAGCTGTGGAATTGCTCCATTGACTTCGTTTAATTTTTTCTGAGCGTCTAAAATGTCGCCTTTATATTTTCCTAAATCTCTAAAATCATTGGCATATTTATCTAAGTCAGCTTGATGATTATTTAAATAAACGATCTTACTCGCGAAATCATTAATTTTAGGTAATGCTTTATCTGCAGAATAGACAGCATTTTTAATTTTATTAATTGTCGGTACATTTTCTTCAATAGTTAATCCTGCTTTATTCGCCTCTTCTAATAATGCACGTGTTACCGTTTTATTAAATTGCTCGTTTGCTTTTTCAACAACAACTGACGATCCGGTGTCTGTTAACTTTGATGCAACCGCATTAATCTTCTGATTCACTTTAAATTCAACGTCTGCTTTTTGAGGTTGCTTTCGTAAGGTTCCCGTAATTTCATGTGTGAATTTAGATGGGATATAGATACCTGCAAAATATTTCCCCATTTTTATTTCATGGTCAGCTTTTTCTCTACTAACAAACTGCCAATCAAAACTTTTATTTTTCTTAAGGGACTTAACCATTGTGTTACCAACATTGATTTTCTTCCCTCTAATTGTGTCGCCTTTATCTTCATTAACAACCGCGACCTTTATGTGTCCAGTGTTACCATATGGATCCCACATTGCCCATAAGTTAAACCACGCGTAAAATGAAGGCAAAATAGCTAATCCTGCTAAGATAATCCATACTGCTGGTGTCTTAGCTACTTTTTTTAGATCCATTCTAAATAATTTAAATGCGTTCTTCATTGTCACACTCCTAAATAGGAATTATTCATATTTTTTATATATTTTTTGTAAATTAATTTATTTTTGCGTTGTGAATTAGTATAATCAGTTTATTGGGAGATATATTGTTGATTGATACCTATCAACTACTTTCAGCATACGATAAATTATAACAAATCATAATTTATTATCACACTTAATTATCATATTTTTCAAGGGAGAATGCGTAATATGCCTAAAAATAAAATTTTAATATATTTGCTATCAACTACGCTCGTATTACCTACTTTAGTTTCCCCTAATGCTTATGCTGACACACCAAAAAATGATACTACAGCTAAGACAACTACAACTCATGATTCAAAAAAATCTAATGATGTTGAAACTTCAAAGGATTCTACAAGTAAAAATACTGATGCTGATAAAGCAGAAGCAAAACAAGCAGACAATGATAACACAAGCAAACACGACACTAACGATTCAAAAAATAAAACATTAGACGATCGTCGTTCAAATTCGGATAATATCCTAGATTTTATTTATAAAAATTTGCCTCAATCGGACTTTAATCAACTATTTAATAAAAACAAATATGATGACAATTTTTCATTAACAACTTTAATCCAAAATTTATTCAATTTGAACTCGGATATTTCTGACTATGAACAACCTCGTAACGATAAAAACACATCTGATGATTCAAATAAAAACAGTGATAAGTCAACTCAAAATGAACCTGCTTCTAAATCTTCAAAACAAGATAAAGTAGATAACCAAAAAGCACCAACAACGACTGATGGAAAACCAAGTACATCAAATAAGCAAGCTGATTCACAAAAGCCAAATCAATCTAATGACAAACCTACAAATGACAACAACGCAAATCATAAGTCTTCATCCAAAAATGATCAATCGATGTCAGATTCAGCGTTAGACTCTATTTTAGATCAGTACAGTGAGGATGCTAAAAAAACTCAAAAAGATTATGCATCACAATCAAAAAAAGATAAAGATGCAAAATCTAAAACATCTAATCCACAGTTACCATCGAAAGATGAATTGAAACATAAATCTAAACCAGCACAATCATTTAACAATGACGTTAACAAAAATGATACACGTGCAACGTCTTTATTTGAAACGGACCCTAGCGCATCTAATAATAGTGACACAGGCCAATTTAATGTTGTTGACTCTAAAGACACACGTCAATTTATAAAATCGATTGCCAAAGACGCACACCGTATAGGTCAAGATAATGATATCTATGCATCTGTGATGATTGCCCAAGCAATCTTAGAATCTGATTCAGGTCGCAGTGCTTTAGCTAAATCACCAAACCATAACTTATTTGGTATTAAAGGTGCATTTGAAGGTAACTCAGTTTCATTTAATACATTAGAAGCTGATGGAAACCAATTGTATAGTATTAATGCTGGATTTAGAAAATATCCAAGTACTAAAGAATCGTTAAAAGATTACTCTAACCTTATTAAAAAAGGTATTGATGGAAATGCAGATATCTATAAACCAACTTGGAAATCAGAAGCTGATTCATATAAAGATGCCACAGCACACTTGTCTAAAACATATGCAACAGATCCAAATTATGCTAAAAAATTAAACAGCATTATTAAACATTATCAATTATCTCAATTTGACGACGAACGTATGCCTGATTTAGATAAGTATGAACGTTCTATTAATGATGATGATAGTTCATCAGATGGATTCAAACCATTCCGCGAAGTGTCTGACAACATGCCATATCCACATGGTCAATGTACATGGTATGTTTATAACCGTATGAAGCAATTCGGTTCATCTATCTCAGGTGATTTAGGAGATGCACATAATTGGAATAACCGCGCCGAATATCGTGATTATCACGTTAGCCATACACCTAAACGTCATTCAGCTGTAGTATTCGAAGCAGGACAATTTGGTGCAGACCAACAATATGGTCATGTTGCATTTGTTGAAAAAGTTAATCGTGATGGTTCTATCGTTATTTCAGAATCAAATGTTAAAGGCTTAGGCATTATATCTTACCGAACAATTAACGCAGAAGCTGCTGAAGAATTATCATATATTACTGGTAAATAATTATCTTTATAATAATAGATTTTCTACCGTTCAAACTGAACACAAATAATTTAACCCGAGACATTCTTTTGAAATGTTCTCGGGTTATTTTTATGAAAATTTTTATTCAAATGTATATTTGCAATCACACACTTAATAGCGTATCCATCCTAAATATCATAGAAATATTAGATACTTCTAACATACTACCATTATATTTTAAATAAATATTGTGTAATTATGACAAGCTACTTTTCCATGATTCTACAGATTCAATATCGCATGAGCGCGTTAAAATTTGCTCTATAATAAAATCATGTTTGTCATCTGATCTATCACCAACAGCATCTTCTAAAATAGTAATGTAGTAATCTTTATCTACACTTTCCAATGCCGTACTTAATACTGCGCCACTCGTAGATACGCCTGTTAATACTAGATGATTAATGTCGTTTGCACGCAAAAAGACTTCTAGATAACTACCTGTAAAGGCACTGAAACGTCTTTTTGAAATAATAGGTTCATCTTCTAATGGTTTCAATGCTTCAAGTATTCGTGTTGACGCATCTGTTTCAGTAATTGCATAACCTTGTGCTTTAATCGTTGAAAATACTTTATTACTTGATGAGACGTCATTAAAATTTTTATCTAATACTAAACGTATGAAAATAACAGGGATTCGGTGTTGTCGGGCTGCTTCAATTGCTCGTTGATTCGCTTTGATAATATTATTAATTCTAGGTACACTGCTTGCTATACCTTCTTGCATATCCAAAACTAATAACGCGGTTTTTCGAGACATCTTCATTCTCCTTTACTTATGTAATTCCAAGGCGATAATTTCATTATAACTTTAAAATGACGGACAATCTAATCTTTGCAACTTGCATATTTTTAATAATAAATTAAGAGGGAATCAAGACACCCACAACTCAAATAGTTATGTGCATGTTGTTTCCCCCAATATGATTAAGCTTTACTTTTCACTTTCTTACGTCGTGACATCCAAATCATTAACACACCGAATCCTCCAACAACTACAGCTAACTGTACCCAATGCTGTTTTAATGTTTCTCCTGCTTTGGGTAATGATACATTCCCATCATCATTTAATAAACCACTCAATAAACCATTCCCTTTACCTAGCGTTAAAGTTTTTTCCGGTTTAGGTGTCGGTATGTCTGGAATACTATCTAATAAATTTGACCCTTGATTCAAAAGTCTTGATAATTTATCCAAGTCTGATGATTTCCCACTTTTGTTCAATCGATCTAATAGACTCGGACGATTCAAAATTGGTGAAAAAATATAATCTAAGTCTTTTTTAGTTTGATTAAGTCGTTTTTGTAAATTCAATAAGTCATCAGCTTTACCCGCTAATGCTGATTTAACCAATTTCAATATTTTATTTTGATCTGTTTCCATTTTAGTTATTAAATCAGCCAATAATTTTGCCTTTTGTTGTTCGATACGTGTTGCTAAAATTGTTTCAATAGCACGTTTCTTATCTTTAGCATTATTCAATATCGCTTTTAGAATATCATCAGAAGACGTGTCTCCAGTTGATGCAAAATGCTTTTTCAATTGTTCAACAATTTGCTGACTAGATAATCCTTTATTTGTCCATTCCTTTGCCAACTTATCGGCTTCTGTCTTACCTAATTTAGTTTGCAATATTTGAGTTATCAATGCCTTCTTATCTTTAGATTGTTCAAACATGGTTGTTAATATGTCATCACTTGTTGTCAATGATAGTCGATCAATATTACGGGTAATTTGATCTGCAATTTGCTGGTCCGTTTGACCTTTCAATTGTATATTTTTCAATATTTTGTCAGCTTCATCTTTATTAAATACATTTTCTAAAATTGTTTTCGTCGCAGCTTTTTTATCCTTTGTATGTGCAAGTTGATCTAAAATTATACTGCGCTGATTTTTAATACGTTCCTTTGTCTTATCTACTTCGTTCAGTAAATCGGATTTTTGACTTTTAGAAAGTGAAGTATCTGCAATACGTTTATCTAAAGATTTTAAAGTATTCAATTTATTAAATGTATAGTGCTTTGTTTGGTTGTCACTTTTAGCCAAACGTTCAATCATGGCATGATTTATTTTGTCACTTCCTTGCAATTTATCCGTGAGCCGATTATCATTACTTTGATTTTCTCCACTAGATATTACTTCATTTAAAATCCCATGACCAGTGTTACCTTTATTTGCCTCTTTACTGAACTCAGAATGATTAGTCGTTGCAGTTGTTGATGCGTCTTTTGATTTGTCTGATTCACTGTTATCCGTTTTATGAATTTGCTGATTAAAATGATTCAAATCTGCCAACGCTTGATCTACCATAACTTCATCATCAGTATGGTTAGATTTTTCATTCTTATTTGAAATGACTGTTGATGCATCATTCCTTAATACATCATGTTTTGATTCGGTATTTAGTTGACCCTTATCAACCTTTGAAGACAATTCATTCAAATCTGTTAACAATTGATCCAAGTTTTTATCTAATTCTTTTTGTTTATCTGTTTCAACGCTTACACCTTTTTGCGACTTACCTTCTATATCTTTAGCACGCTTTAAAATATCGTCTATTTGTGATGCAGATTTTGCCTGATTTAATTGTTCTTTATAATTTTCTTTCGTCTCAGCCGACAACTGAGTTAACTGTTGAATCTGATGTTTCGCTTTTTCAAGTTTATCTAATAAATCTTGTTTAGCTAATCTGTCATTTGTAGAAACTGTATCATTTTCCGTTGCAGCTTCTGCAAAATAGGGCATGGTATTTGTTAGCATAACGCTACTTACCATTATCGCTGAGCAAGACAACTTTACATAAAATCGAAATGGTTTTCCTCGATATTTAGCCATCAACTTACTCCTTTCTCACATATTCCCTTAAAAGAATTACATACCATTATATACCAATTTATAAGAAATTTACACATATCTATACAGCTATTAAGGTGTAGGTGATGTTAGTTCTATTATTTAAAATGCCTATGCATTAAATACAATATAAAATGGGCTACATCAGGTTATTTATGCGCCCATTCCATGGCATAATCTTAAGTAACGTCTTTTCGTTCTATTTATCCAGTGCTTGTTTAAAAATGCTCTCAAATTGATCAAGTGTCACTTCGTGTGCTTGCGCTTTTTGAGTCATCAATGCATTGTGAAAATCTTGATGATGTTTCAACTTTTCTAACATTTTAATTAACTGATCATTGGCTGTTTCACCTTCACCGATATGTTCGAATAAATGCTCTGTTGGTGTTATCTTAGCATTGTGTGCTGTTTGTTGATAGCCTATAATCAACAACTCATGGTCAAATGCGCGTTGAACTGCATTCAATATTTCATTACTTTCATTAATATCTAGGTATATATCACATAATTGATAAAGTTCATTAACCATTGCCATGTTAATTGAAGGATATAGATAAACATTTGCATATTGATCATAATGCATTAACTTTGGAGACATCTCAGTAATAGCAGCAATATGAAAGTTAAACTCTGGCAATGTTTCAACTAATGACTTGATATTACGAAGTTGATCTGAATTAGTTAATATTAATATTTCTTTAGCATAACGAGTACGACTTTGGTAATTATATAAATAACCACCTTTAAAAACACGCGATTTAACCTTATTATCTGCTACATTCATAATTGTTTCATATTCTTCTTTATCTGGAACAACAATGTTACAATCCCGCTTCATATCCCCTCTACACATCAATTGCATATTTCCTGGGATATTACCTCGACACTGTTCTTGCCACACTAAAACATCACGACCATAATTCGGCAAATTATATATTACTGTAAATGGTAATGCTAATGAATTAATAACAAAATGATGTCCCGAAATATTTAACTGTTTTATAAAAAATAATACAAATGAGAGCTTTGATGGGAAAAAGTAAGACTTTCCTTGCCAGTCTAATATGACATCAGACGTAACAAAGTTTTCATAAATCACTTCTTTACCATTAGCTGTCATATATTTCTTCAAAATAGCCTTATGGTTTATATCAAAAATTGTTTGGGCAAATTTAATGCCTTGCTTAGAGTAATGGTCAATAAATCTTACACGCTGTTGTTCATCGTACCATTCTACACGATTAACAATTCTAGGATTTTCAGCGCTTTGATAAAATATTTTACCTCTAACACGCCCCATATCTGTAATCACAGCTGAATTATTATTACCTTTAATTTCCCAAAACGTAGGCACATTTATCTGATTAAAAAATCGTGGCGACATATTTTCAAAATTTTGAGTCCCCGCAAAAAATCGATACGGTGTAATAATCTCATCTGGTAAAAAGCCATTGTCATTCAATACAATTGTTAAATCATCTTCCAATGTGCTCGCTTTAAAAGACTGATAAAGTTTACGTGAATTATCATTAAAATGATCGAATAATTTAATCATGTAGCACCTCTCGAATTAATCTTTCCCATTTTAAAATAATATCTTGAGTCATAAATTGCTGTGCCACATCATAAGATATTTCATGCGGCTTGTTAGGACCATTTTTAAAATACTTTACAATGGCATCCGCCAGTTTTGATACCACATTATCCACACTGTCATCATTGGAATTATACGGTACTAAGTAACCATTTTCTCCATCTCTAATAAATGTGGGGTTACCATAATTAACATTCAATCCAATCATTCCTAGACCAGATCCTACTGCCTCCATTAAAGTAAGGCCAAATCCTTCACTTGTTGAAGCTGAAAGAAATAGTTCATAATTCGCATAAATTTTTTCTAAGTTCACATGACCTAATATTCGAATGTAACTTTCTGCATGATGTTCATTAATTATTTGACGAAGGCGTGTTTTCTCACTACCTTCCCCATAAATATCAAATGTCAATTCCGGCACTTCTCGCTTTGCTACAATAACCGCTTTAACAAGCCAATCAATATGTTTTTCACTTGCTAAACGAGACGCACTAATCATCGCATATGGTTTTCTTGCTACATTAGGATAGGATAAGTTATCGATACTTCCCACAGGAATGGTATACACACGAGGATGATAGCCTTCATATTGATCAAATTGACGACACAACAAGTGATTTTGAATATCTGTAGCTGTAATAAAAAAGTCGATATACTTGGCCTTTGAAAATTGATACTCATAATAATTATTCCAAAGTATATGCTGCTCACTTATCATATTATTACTATAATGATCCGCATGAATTACAACACCAACCTTACTCTCTCCTTTATGTTGCATGACTGCTTGACCGATATTTGAGGCTCTATCGAGTATAACGATATCTTTGCGTGTTAAATTCAAACGGTGTAAGAAGTAAGCGATAAATTCTTCTTTATTATATAAAATAGCATCTTCAAAAACATATACGTGATTGTCGCCATCAATGTATTCGTTATAAGCAATTGATTCATCTTCATTATAAAATTGACGCATATATAGTTTCGCTTTATTTTCAGCAGGAGCATAATACTCAGAAAAAACTCGCGTATAATTATAAAAATCTTTACGTACCAGCATACTATTAATAACAAATTCAGCACGATCAACAATATCTTTTTGTTCATTCTGCAAATAACATGTAACAAATGATGCATTTTCATTAAAATACAAACGTACTATTTTGCCCTTGCGTTCTCTGCGACTAACCTCATGTCCAAGGTCGTGTTCAATATCGTCTATTGTATACGTCGTAGGTGCAATTGGAATATCACTAAAAAATTGATACAACCATATCACTTCATGATCTTTGAAACCGATGTTATGTGTTAATGTCTGTATATTTTCAGATTGTATAAAATCTAAAAATATGAATTTCGTTTGCTCATTTGTATGCCTCAATAATTTTGCACGATAAGCTTGTGCATATTCAACACCACTACTTGCCCATCCTATTCCAAAGTTTATATTATATATCGTCATGCGCATCCCCTTTTCATTTATGGAAAATGTATAACCGGCATACCTTCTTTATCAAATGTAATCATACTTTGACAAATATTTTTTACCATTCGTTTCTTTATATTTCGCGTCATTACTTCAAATGAATCTAACGCTACACGATGATACTCAAATATCGCATTACGTTGACCATTTTGTCGCTGATTAACACTTGCTTTTAATTGTTGTAAATAATCAACTTGCTCCAACCAACACGAATCAATTGCTTTTAAAAATACCTTTTGTACGAAAATATTATAATAATATGTACTTTGCATATTGTTACGATTCAAAGCCACCTGCGTCTGAAATTGTTCCAATAAAAACGTTACAACTGCTTCCTTATCTTTAAAATTAACATAAGACATATCTTTGTTAAATTGGAAACTTAAATTTTGATAAATATAATCGACCACTTTTTCTTTAGTTAAAGTCTTCTCTTCGTATACAAACATGTCAAAGACTTCTTTAGCTAGCATTGTGAAACTTCTGTTTTCCGCATCATTAATAGCTAAAATCCGATTACGTTCTTCATATACAATATCTCGTTGAATGCTTATACTTTTTTCAAATTCATTTGCCATCTCTCGTGCTTTAACACCTTGTTCTTCTGAAACACGCTGTGCTTTAACTACAATTTTCTTCACTTTGCGATTAAATAAGCGACTTTGCGATAACTGCTGTGCTTCCAATGTATATAATTTACTATTTTCTGCTAATTGATTATCACTCCATCGTTTAACCAAATAATCATCTAAGGAAATATAAATGCATGACGATCCCGGATCCCCTTGTCTGCCAGAGCGACCTCGCAACTGTCTATCTACACGGCTATTTTCCATATGTTCATGAATGATAACAGCTAGTCCACCTAAAGCTTCTACACCTTCGCCAAGTTTAATGTCTGTACCTCTTCCGGCCATACTTGTTGCCACAGTCACAGCACCAATTTGTCCTGCTTCAGCAATCATTTGCGCTTCTTTTGCTACATTTTGAGCAATTAATAAGTTATTCGGAATATCCATTTGGAAAAATACTGTTGAAAAATATTCTGCAGCTTCTGCAGTTCTCGTTATAAGTAAAACAGGTCTCCCCGTTTCATGTAATTCAACAATATGTCTGATCATGGCAATATTTTTTTCATCAGCAGAACGAAATACCTTATCTGGTTCATCGATGCGTCGGATAGGTTTGTCAGTCGGCACTTGTACAACAATTTTAGAATATAAATCAAAAAATTCTGATTCCCCTAATTTACCTGTTGCTGTCATACCTGAAAATGACTCAAAAAGTTTAAATAAATTTTGAAAAGTAATCGTTGCCATGACACTTTTATCGGTAGAAGTTGCCATACCCTCTTTTGCTTCTATCGCTTGATGAAGTCCAGCTTGTAATTTAGTGCCTGGCAACATGCGCCCTGTAATACGGTCAATCAAAATAATGTCACCATTATAAACAAAATAATCGACATTAGACTCAAATAAATATTGTGCACGTAAAGCAAGATTAATATTGCGTACTAAAGCCATAGCCCTTTCACTATATAAATCCTCAACATTAAAATACGCCTGAGCCGCTTCAATCCCAAGGTCTAAGAGCCAAATTTCTTTTTTAGTTTTCTTCATTTTAAAATGTAAATCTTCAACTAATGTATCTACAAATTCTTTAACAATATGAAATAAATTCGATTGAACTCTTGGTGCACCAGAAATAACTAGTGGCGTTTGAGCGGCATCTAATATAATTGAATCCACTTCATCAATAATACCGTAATTTAATTGTGGTAAAAATTTCCCTTCAGTACTATCTGCTAAATTGTCGATTAAATAGTCGAATCCAAGACGCCCGTTTGTTGTATATATAATGTCATGTTCATATATATTACGTTTTTCCCCTTTTTGATACTCATAATCCACAATATCAACGAAACCTAACGAAGCTGTTAAACCTAACCATTCATATAGCGGCTTCATTTCCTCAAAATCACGCTTCGCTAAATAATCATTTGTAGTAATTAAATATGTACCTTTTCCGGAAAGAGCATTTAAATACAAAGGCATTGTGGCCGTTAGCGTTTTACCTTCTCCTGTTTGCATCTCTGCAATGTTACCTTCATGCAAAACAATTGCGCCTATCAACTGCACTTCCTTTGGATACATACCTAACACTCTTCGACTAGCTTCACGAGCCACCGCGTAAGCTTCAGGTAACAATGTGTCTAATGTATCAACTCCTGATGCTAAACGTTCTTTAAATTCTATTGTCTTTTGTTTTAACGCATCATCAGAATATGATTTAACTTCTTCGCTCCATGAATTGATGCGTTTCACTATTTTTCTAATCGACTTTAGTCTTAATGCATTTATCGTAACATCTAGTTTATGTTTCATTTACTTTCCCACCATTCAGTTTCGATACATCTAAGTAATCTAAAAATCGCACTGGATTCATTAAACGTGACATATAATTTAGATGGTTGTCTTGCTCTTCTTTAAAATAAATCTCGATATTTGTATCTTTTTGTTCATGATTTCCTGGGACATGTTCTTTAAGCCATTCTTTTAAATCATCATCTTCATGACTCGTCCGATGCACTTTGCAATCTAAATGCTGAGCGACATAAGTCGCAAAAACATTCGACCTTGATCCATGACTAATAATATTAATAGCCGTTAGGGTACCTCGACTTTGCAAATCATCCTTTAGTTGCTTAATATTTTCATCGATATTGTCATCCATCCAACGTTCAACGAGCCAAACATGACCAAACGATTTCAAAAAATCATTCGAAATAGTTGGATACGTATCCGAAGGTTCTGTAATAATGACATTCAATACTTCATTTTCATCTTGGTCATCGCCTATCTTCGTTACCTGCATACCTTTATATTCCAAATCAGCTTGATGCGTGATTTCCGTGATTGTTAAACTTCTAAAAGTAAGTGCTGTAGACGCCGCATTCATCAGTTTAATTTTATAAGCATAGGCTTCTTCAGGATATTGCATCGTAATATTTCTTGATTTTACAATTTCAGTACTTAATTTCGTTCCATTCTTATTATAGAAAATGATAATAAAATATACAGAGTTACTAGGTGTTGCATCAAAGTCGAAATGCATGTGATAACGTTGTCCTCTACGTAATATTGGCAAGCTTGGTGCACTTTTATATTTCGAAAATTGCTTTAACATCAACCACTCATGAATCGGTAGCCCTGAAGGCATTAAAGGATTAACAAAAGTCACTTCACCATTTGAAAATGATACTTTTGAGCCATACATAAATGTAGTTTGTGAAATATAATTCCAAGTAACTTTAAATGTTTTATTTTTCAGCATGTTGAACTCTCCCAAACTTATCTTCCAAAATAATGTTATAAAAATTAACAAACCAACTTGCAATGGTAGGTGAATCATCATTATGTCGCCCAGGAATACTACGACTCATCACTCGTGCTTGGTGTTCTGTTAATATAGGTAATAAATCTTGAAAAGCATGCGGATCATAGTCATCATGTTGCATATATGCTATGGCAAATACAGTTTGTGACAATGATTTCTTTTGAAATGTTTGCCAAAATTTTTGATTTAAAGCTTGTATCGATGCTTGAGATGTATCACCTTCATTAGACACCAGGACGTCTAATGCTGTACCAAACTCTTCTGGTCTAAGTAATCGCATATGTTCAGCAATTGTTCCGATATTGACTAGTGGTTTCCCGACAATAATTGCTTGAGGATCTAACTGTGCCCCATAGTACAAGGCACCAAACGAACCCATAGACAATCCTGATAATATTAGTTCATGTGAATTAAAGTTAAGTTGTTCTAAGGTTTGTTCAATGACATTTACAATACCTTTTTCATATTTAGACGACCCAATATAAAAACTACCTCCTTCAATTCTAGGATCACCGATAAGTAAAAACGGTGCGTTCATACGTTTCATCATGTAGTACCCTTCGAAACCTTCCGCTGTTCGATAACCACTAAAATATACATTTAGTGGTGGTTTCATATCTCCAGGATGAAAATAATATATAAATTCTTGCCTTTGATCATCTACAAAGCGTTCTCCACCTAATAAAAACTGGCCCATATCTAACCTAGACCAACGTTTATGTATAGGTCCTAAATTCACCGTTCCATTTCCACGAGCTTTAACGGTCACACTAATATACGCATCAAAAGGTCTCGACGATATCTCTAAAGGAACCTCTAACTCATCATTATTCAATACAATTTGTTCAACTAATGCGCCATCAGCGCCTGTCTGAATCAATCTAAATGTATATTGCAACTCAACCACACCATCAATATCAAATTCCGGCCATATTTGAATTACTTTATCTTTATCGTAAACGAGATTATTTTGCCAAGAAGCGATAGGTTTAAATTCTTTTCCAAATTCTCCCGATAATGTGAGTGCAGAATTGCCCTGATAGACAATATCGCCTTTAAAGTTCGGGTGCACAAGTGCTAGCTTAGGCGAAATCTTATCTCCATACTGCCCTGAGAAGCTAACTGCCTCTAATTTATTATTACGTTCTTGAATATCGTGATAATGTAATGGTCGTATGAAGAACTTTTTAACTATTTGATCTTGTTCAAATTTATGTGTCCAAAATGCCTCGTCAACATATGTGTTGTATGGTTCACTTATCATTTGTAACATCTGCATTAATGCCTTCGAGTATGGTGCTTGAATATAAATAAAATCAAAATGCCCTTCAGCTTCAACAATCGCCTCAATCGCTTCTATATAACCACTATTAAACTCAAACAGACCTACATCAAAGTAGTCCCAACTTACACCTTTTTTATTTTGGAAAATAGACTCTAAATCATCTCCACCAATTTGTAACACTTTAAATTTACGTGGCATCTTTTTCACCTTCTATTAATTCATCGAGCTGTCGAATAATATTGTTAGATGCATATGCATCTATTAATTTTAAAGAATAGGCATAAGCATAGTTCCAATTTTTCAAGTAACCTAAATAATAATTTAACGCTTCACTTAGTTGGTGAGGCGTTTCAATGATACGCCCGTTATCATAGTCAGAAACATAATCTGTTGATTGACTATTAATTTGTGGAATTGCAGCACTAATCGCACTGATTTGTAAATATAAATCTGGTTCCTCAGACATATCGATAATTATTCGTAATGTGCGCATCGCTTCAACAACATCATGTTCAGCAAATATCGTCTTAAGAGTAATGACATCGTCCTGATCTTCAGTTGTCATTAACGCAGAAACATTCACATCTTCTTCTTTTTTAGCTTGATGTGCCTCATTCACTGATGTCATACATGTACGTAACCATTGTGGTATATTATTTTGATGCCGTGTGAGCAAGATTAAACGGTATTGATCTTCACGCTCAATATAATCAACAAGACATTCCATTAATTGTTTTAAGTTATCCTCAGTCATACCATCTATCCAAACTCCAATAAATGTTTCCATTAATTGACTGC
Source organism: Staphylococcus argenteus (assembly GCF_000236925.1). Taxonomy (NCBI): domain Bacteria; kingdom Bacillati; phylum Bacillota; class Bacilli; order Caryophanales; family Staphylococcaceae; genus Staphylococcus; species Staphylococcus argenteus. Next base: position 2,695,191 of record NC_016941.1, read on the forward strand.
TAATGTTAGGCGACTGCCTTGTTTCAAAAGGAGTAATTCGAATCATGTCATCCTGTCGAGCAAGACTTTGTTGATGTTGGAATAATGATTGTTCTAGTTGCAAGCTATCAACAATAAAATGCGCACCTTTCACGATAGACTGATATTCTTCGAAAGACACCGTTTCATTTCTGTTTTTAAAAAATGAATAACTTAGTGCTTGTGCTGGAATATTTTTAGCAATAAACTGATTATGTCTAGTATCTGAAGCTACAATCACATGATCTTCTGCGTGTATTGTTCTTGTAATCATCTCTTGAAATTTCTCTTCAATTATTTCAGCCATACTGTTATATTGTGTCTGGTGATAATCATGATGATACCTTTCTAAAACAGAGACTCGCCCATCTTTTAAATCTTCGCAAAGTACACAATCGCCGTTGATTGTTAAATATTCTTGATAAGAAGCCTCTCCCTGATCATCAAAATAACGTATAGCCGATAAATAACCTCTATCATCAAATATATAACGTCGCTGTAATTGATTATTTTCAAATTCCTCAAACCAAATCGAATACCCTTCCTGACTAAAATAAATATTCGTAAACGTTTGACTACTCGTCACACATTTTAATAAATATGGGGTGTAAACAAACTCTACATCATCGGGCCATTTTAAGTGATGATAATTAATCGCTTGTGGTGCATGATGACTAAACCCTTGAATTTCATCGAATACTGACCAATACTTTGTCTCATATAGATCATACCGATGTAAAAATGTTCTTAAATTCGGTGCATGATTTAAAACGATAAGTTGATAGTCTAATTCATTTTCCAGATGCATGCCCATCAAACTAATCATGTCATCAAACTCTGTCTTTTTTTGCATTTGATAATACGGTACTGTTGTATCTTGCCACCATTGTTGGTCATCATACCAAGCTGGGATAAAATATTTCATAATTACCTCCTTACCAATATTGATTCAAAAACGACTTATATTTATCAAAATATAAATAGGTACGAATTGTTTCTGCAATATTAATGCTGATATAAATTAATACAATCAGTTGAACTGCAAAATAAATTTCAGTAGATAAATGTGGTACAAGTAACGTACAGTAAAGTGGTATCCCAATAATAACTGTAACTAATGTAGAACCAAACCAACACATGCGCCGAGCGTTACGGTTTAAATAGCATTCAGTATCTTTACCAGGCTTTACTGTTAAGAAATAATTTCCACTTTTCAAAAAATCTTTTGTCTTTTGTTTAGTATTTATTAAAAATCTTGATAAGAAATACCCTAACACTAACTGAATGATTAAATAAATCGAAATACCGATGGCGCTATCAAATGTCAGCATCTGTAAATCATCAGATATATCATCATTAAATATAGATAAGATAAAATGTATACCACTTTTTAAGAACACAAATACTGAAATACTCATCATTAAAGTAATACTCCCTGCAGGATTTACCTTCCAAGACAAGTACGATTTCATATTTGTTGCTGACACATTCATTAAATCAATGTAAGGTAATCTAACTTCAACCAATTCAATAAATAATAAAATAATTAATGTGATGATCACGAGTATTAATAATAATGTGATGATTATATGACCTGCATCGATATGTTCAAACCTTTGATGCATCATTGATTTAATAATACTAACCATCACAATAGGCATCGGACCAGCAATACCATAGCGACTATTTTTATCAGCTAGCCAAACTAGTAACATCGTTCCGGTAATTAAAATTAATATCATCAAATAAATGTTTTCATAATGTACACGATCTTTCATAACGTATTCATGAATTACAAAATAACTTTGTATCACACTTAGAATTAAAGTTAAAATACGTTCCTTATAATGTTTCTCTAAACGCGTTTGTTTCATATACTTATCCATGTTTCTATAGGAAATAAGCATCAATATAATCATTGATGTTAGCCATGGTCCTAAACCGAGCGTGAAAACATTCAATGTATTAACATCCCCGCCCATATTAGAAATTGCTATCTTAAAAAACGACTCATGTTTTACCTGCGTATCGCCATATGAAACAATCGAAATATTTGTACCTAATATATATATAAACAAGATAAAACATGTGTAAAGCATACGTTTGTATACAATTTTATATTCATATTGTTGTAAAAGTTTTATCATGTTACACCTCTTCGATTTCAAAGCATTAAAAAGACTAAGGGTTCATCACTAATCATTGAAAATCCTATGTCGATTTTTCTAGTGATTGTTGCCTCAGTCTTTTTAATTTTATTATCTATACGCTCTAATTATGCTTGCGTATCGTCTTCTTTATCCTCGTCATTCTTTTTCTTTCTTTTCATTAGTCCTAGACCAATTAATAGTGTCATGACACCACCTAATAATCCGCCCTGTTTAATTGAGTCACCTGTTTCTGGTAATTTCTTATTACTATGTGTTGATGTGGCATCTTGCTTCATTGCTTCAGATGTTTCACTTAATGTTGACTGAGAATGTGTTGCTGACTGCGAAACATTTGTATTTGGTGCCATTGACTCACTTGTTGAACTAGACGCGCTCGCGATTTGTGTATGACTTGTGCTCGTTGAATCTGATGGATGCATAGAGTCAGATTCTGATGTGCTTGTTGAAATCGAGTCAGATATAGAGCTAGACTCACTAATTGATGTTGATTCTGACATACTTGTTGAAACGGATACACTCAATGACTCTGACGTACTTGTTGAGTCTGAATCGGACATGCTCATCGATACTGATGTGCTTGTTGAATTTGAACCAGACATACTCATTGAATTAGAGTTGCTAATCGAAGCCGAATTGAGTATCGAACTAGACATACTTAGTGATTCGGATGTACTGATTGAAATGGAATCACTTATTGACTCAGAACTACTTGTTGAGTCTGATAAGCTCTGTGATTGAGACATGCTGTTTGATTCGGATTCACTCATCAATGTAGAACCACTTACTGATTCTGATACACTAATCGACGTTGAATCACTTGTAGATTCTGATTCTACTATACTTTGTGAACCACTAATACTTATTGAAGTGGACTCGCTGATACTGTCTGATGTTGATAGTGACGTCGACACCGACGTGCTTTGTGATGTCGATGTACTTGCACTTGTTGACATTGATGATGATATCGATGAACTCAATGAACTTGAGCCACTTGTACTTGTTGACTGACTTTGTGACATTGAATTACTTAACGATTCTGATGTGCTTAATGAGCTCGAGTCACTTACGCTTATTGAACCTGATATTGAGTCACTTAAACTTGTCGATGTTGAAACTGATACGCTTCCGCTCATTGAATCCGATGTCGAAAGTGATGTACTCGTTGAATTTGATCCACTGATGCTAGTCGAATCGCTTGTAGAGATTGAGTCACTTTCTGATGCACTGATGCTCATAGAGTCAAATTCACTATTACTTGTTGAGCTTGACTGCGAATCGCTCACACTTGTTGACGTTGATTCTGATCCACTCATACTTTGCGAGCTACTTAATGATTTGGAATCACTTAATGAATCAGAAGTGCTGAGACTTGTGGAATCACTTAAAGATATTGATCCACTTAATGAGTCGGATTCACTTGTGCTAGTAGAATCACTCATTGATATTGAATCACTTAGCGAGGTAGACTCGCTTACACTTTCTGAACCACTTAATGATATTGATATGCTCAATGAACCAGATGTACTTGTTGAAGTCGAACCACTTGTTGATGTTGAATCGCTTAATGAATCAGAATCACTCACGCTTTCTGAACTTCTTAGTGACGTCGATACACTTAATGATGACGAATCGCTTGTGCTTACTGAATCACTCATCGATTGAGAGCCACTCAATGAACTAGACTCGCTCACACTTTCCGATTTTCTTAATGACGTTGAGTCGCTTAATGAGCCAGAATCACTTACGCTTGTTGAGCCACTCGTCGATTTTGAGTCACTTTCAGAATTAGATTCACTTACACTTTCTGAATCATTTACAGATTCTGACATACTTTGTGAATCAGATATGCTTGCGCTCATTACTTCACTAGCCGATGTTGATGTGCTTGTAGAATCACTTAACGATATAGACACACTCATAGAACCTGATGTACTCGTACTTGTTGAGTCTGATGTTGAATCACTCACACTATCAGATAATGACGTTGAGTCACTCACACTTGTTGATGTACTTGTTGAAAGCGACATACTTTGTGAATCAAGCGTACTTGTACTCATCGAAGTACTAGTTGAAGCTGATGTACTTCGAGAGTCACTTGTTGATGTTGATGTACTTGCTGATCCAGATGCACTTGTACTTCTTGATGTGCTTTGTGAATCGCTTAATGATGTTGATGTTGAATCGGATTCACTTGTACTTTCTGATGTTGAGCCAGATTCTGATGTACTTTCCGATACTGACTCACTTGCAATAGTCGACATTCGGTTTGATGTTGATGTGCTTTGTGAATTACTTAATGACGTTGATGTGCTTTGTGAATCGGATTCACTGCTTTGCATTGACGCTGATGTTGAATCGCTTAATGATGTTGACGACGAATCGGATTCACTTGTTGATGTTGATGTACTTGCTGACTCTGATTTACTTTCTGATGCCGAGTCGCTTATGCTTGATGAATCACTAAGTGATGTTGATGTACTTGTTGAGTTTGATTCACTTGTACTTTCTGATTTGCTTTCTGAATCGGATACGCTTTCTGAATCGCTTAACGATGTTGATGTGCTTGTTGATCCTGATTGACTTGTACTTTTAGATATACTTGATGAATCACTTAGTGACGTTGATGTTGATGTGGATTCACTTGCACTTGTTGAATGACTTGTGTATGTTGAGGTGCTTAGTGAATCGGATTCGCTCGTGCTTGTACTTGTTGATGTTGAGGCACTTTGACTTGCTGAGTTTGAGTCTATACCGCTTTGATTCATTGATGCGCTTAGTGACAATGATGTGCTGATTGAGTCTGACAAACTTGTTGATGTCGATGTGCTTGTACTTTCTGAATCGGATTCACTCGTGCTTGTACTTGTTGATGTTGAATCGGATTTGCTTTCACTCATTGACGTTGAACCTGACTCACTTGTGCTTGTTGACTCACTTAGCGATGTTGATGTACTTAATGAATCAGATTTGCTTGTACTGATTGAATCGCTTGTCGATTCTGATGTACTTATCGAATTAGACTTACTTGTACTTGTCGAATCACTTAACGATGTTGATACACTTGTTGAACCGGACATACTCGTACTCATCGACTGACTTAGTGATGTCGATGCACTTGCACTCTTAGCAGTTGACGCTGATATACTGTCACTAGTTGATGCAGAAATGGATTCACTTCCACTGGTTGATGTGCTCAATGATGTTGAGGTGCTGCCAGATTCTGATGTACTGTCTGATAAGGACATACTCGTACTTGTTGATCCACTCAATGACTCTGATGTCGATTCTGATGTGCTTTCACTCACTGATTCACTTAAAAATGCTGATAAACTTTGTGATTTCGAATCACTCGTACTGTTAGATTCACTAGCAGATATCGATGTACTTAACGACTCTGATGTAAGTTTACTTGCAGATCCGCTTACTGACGCTGAGTCGCTTATTGAATCAGACTCTGACGTGCTAAGGCTTTTTGACGTACTCAATGATGCTGAAGTATGCTCTGATACACTTGTACTTTCTGATGTTGATGTACTTGCCGAATTAGATGTGCTTGTCATAATGCTTTGCGATACTGATTCACTCGATGCAGTTGATGCAGACATACTCGCACTCTTTGAATCGCTTAATGATGTTGATAAACTTGTTGAACCAGACATACTTGTACTCGTAGAAGTTGAGGTACTCAATGACTCTGACATGCGTAATGAATTACTTAATGACATAGACTTGCTAGATGAGTCTGATTGGCTAGTGCTTAATGATTGGGATTTGCTTGTTGAGTCTGATGTACTTATCGAATCACTTAATGATTCTGATGCACTGCTTGATTGAGATGTACTTAACGATTCACTTACTGACGTAGATTTACTTGTTGATGCTGCTAAAGAATCACTCGTACTCACTGATTCACTCGACACTTTCGATGTGCTTAATGACTCCGATGTACTCGTTGACATGCTTTGAGATCCTGAAAGACTTAACGATCCAGATACAGAGCCACTTGTACTTGTTGAATCGCTTAATGATTCTGAGGTACTCATCGATTTAGAATCGCTTGTACTTAATGATATTGATGTACTTTGTGATTCCGATTTGCTTGTTGATGCACTTTGCGAGTCTGCAATGCTATTTGAAATACTTATAGATTCTGATGTGCTGACTGATTCACTCAATGATGTGGACGTACTGATTGCATTCGATGTGCTTTCACTTAATGATTGTGACGTACTAGTCGATCCTGATGTACTTGTTGATAGACTTTGTGACTTAGACAAACTTCCCGATGTGCTCATACTTAGCGAGTCACTAAGTGACATTGATGTACGCAACGAATCAGATGTACTTGTTGATAGACTTTCGGATTTTTCAGTACTGCTAGAGTTTGAAATAGAATCACTTAATGATGTTGATTTACTGGCTGAATCTGACATACTTGACGATACACTTTGTGAATTTGCCAAACTTGCACTCGTTGAACTAGATGCACTATTACTTTCTGAAGTACTCAAAGATTTAGATACACTGGCAGAATCAGATAAGCTAACACTTGTTGATTTTGATGTACTTGCTGAAGTTGACGTCGCAATAGATTCCGACGTACTTGTTGATGCACTTTGAGAATTTACTGTGCTAGATGACACGCTTTGTGATTGTAAGGTACTGCTCGATGTCGATACTGAATCGCTCATACTATTTCTTGTTACTTCATATTTAAAAGTTGTTGTCGTTTTGTTTCCACTAGTGTCTGTAGAAACGATTGTAATAGTACTTGTACCAATATTTGTTGGTGTACCACTAATCGTATTTGTCGTACTATCGAATGTTAATCCAGATGGCAATCCTGTCACTGTATTTGTAACAGTATTACCGCTATTGTCTTGAGTAGCAATTTTAATCGGTGATATTGGAGAAAAAACTTCTGATGATTGATCTCCTATTGGCGTTACTGTTGGTGCTGTTGTATCTACAACATTTATTGTAAAGTTCGTTGTCGATTTATTATTTGCTTGATCAGTCGATACAACGCTTACTGTTGATTGCCCTACTTTAGTCGGCGTCCCAACAATTGAATTTGTTGCACTATCATAACTTAGTCCTGATGGCAGCCCAGTCACTGTATTTGTAACGGTTCCAGTACCATTATCCGTTGTAGTCAATACAATCGGATTCATTGATTTACCAACTTCAGTTGTTTGATTGCCTACAGTTACAGTTGGTGCTTTCACATCAGTAAAGTAATATGTTACAGATTGTCCAGCATTCGTCATTTTTACAGTTTTATTAGTATCGTTATAAGTTGATGCATATGAACTATCGACCGACGTATAGTTATATCCTTTAGCAGACAATGCTGATTGTTGATTGTCAATTGTCACAACTTGGTCAACATTCCCTGAATATGTTTTTGGTGGAATAATATCTTTACCTGTTGTTACATCAACATATCTCACTTGCGTAACAGCTGACTCAGTATATTCGAATGTTCCAAATTGTACTTGTTGTAAATTTGTCGCGCCACCTGTTGAGGCTGTCATTGATAATGAAAAGTTGGTCGTGCCACTTTTCGCAATCCAATCTGAAATATTACGTGTCCATGTTTGACCAGCATATGTAACAGTCATAACTTTTGTATCACCATTATAATTAATGTCAAAATTTTGGAACGTATTGTTTGTAGGTTGCACTTTTAACTTCGCAGCATTATCAGCTGTTGAACTTGAAGTATAGGTTGTTGCAACGCCATAACTATCTGTTGTTACAAAAGCACCAAATGCGCCACCGCCTGCAACACTAGATGGGTCAGCATTTGCTTTTGCTGCTGTATTTGGTTTAGATGTATTGTGATACGTATCCAATTTGAAGCCAAACGCATTACTCAAACCACCGATACCTACTGCGGCACCATTTAATCCTGTCTCACCTAATAGCCCTGGTGAAAACGCAAAACCAATACCATCGCCGCCGTTGCCATATCCTTCATATTTATTACCTAAATTTACTTTTCCAGAAAAATGAAAACTCTTATTAGAGTCAATACGTGTTCCTAATGTAATAGCACCTTTCTGACTTGTTGAATCTTGTGTTAATGTGACGATACCTGTACTTTGATCATAAGTAGCATTACCTGATGTCGTCATATATTGTTTGAAATTGTCTTTATTAACTGTAATGGTATTGGCTGTAATGGTACTCGTTGTGGTAGCTGATGCAAATGTTGACATTGCTAATCGACTGAAGGTTCTAAGTTTTACTGGCGTTGTGCTGGTTGACGTAGTGCTAGTTTTGTTTAAATTGGCTGAAGATGGCGTTGTGCTTTGCGAAGTATTATTTGATGCAGTACTTTGATTTATTAATGTATTACTCTGTTGTTCCGTACTTGAAGTTGAAGCTGTCGACTTAGTATCATAATTTGATGTAGTATTCTTTGAGGATGTTGATTCAGATGTAGATGCTGTTTTGTCTTGTTGATTACTTGTACTGTTAACTGTCGATGTGACACTTTCAGACTTTTCACTTGAAGTAGTGTCGCTATTTGATGTTTGTACTGAGCTACTATTTTTCGTTACATTTGTAGAATTGGTTGTCGATGTTGACGCTTCAATAGTCGTTGAGTTTTGATTACCTACTGTCTCACTTTGCGTATTTAATTCAGATGTTAACGGTGCATCTGAGGCCGCAAAAGCTTGTTGATCATGTAGCATATTGACAGTAAATGCCCCACCAATAACTGCTGTTGTTTTGAGACCATAACTTGTCATTTTCTTACTTACACTATCATTATCGTATTTATCTATATTTTGACTAATAAATGGTAAGCCTATAATTTTAAACATTTCTAATTCTTTAATTCCAGATTTAACCCAATTTTTTCCGGACTTATAAAGTTTTACTCTTGTTTTTTCGTTTACTAAGCTGTCATGAAATGCTTTTTGTCTTTTACTCATGTAATAACTCCTTGTATCATCTTATATTCATTAGACTATAATATATGTCACTATTCAATTTAATACAACTCTTTTTCGTAATAAAAATACTTATTTTATTAGAAATTGTAAAATTTCATTTGTTATTTTGTGATGCAATCGTTTCCATTAATGTGGAATTTCTTTTTTATACTGTGGCGTATTATCCTTTTTGCATAAATTCTTCTATTAAATTTAATCTTTATTTTCATTTTTTATTTGATGCTAAAACACGTTTCATATTAATATATGTATATCATCCTCCTTTATATTTATAAATAGTTAATTTACAACTAAACGATAAATATTATATACAAAATACATCTTTAATATTAAAGTAATATCAATTTATTTTCAATAAACCTAGTGTGATATATGAGAAAATGCAAAAGTTTATTATTTTAAAATATAAATAACACTACATATTGCCTTACTGTTTCACATGTTTTGGACAAAAAAATACACCTCTCTAAATTTAGAATTTAGTAAAGATGTATTTTATGCAAATGTATTCCTAATTTTATTTATGTCTTATCATTTGAATTTGATTGATTATCGAAATTTCTTCCTTCTAAACCTGCTAACTCTTCTTTAGAAGCTGCAGGTGCTTTCATTTCAAATATCTCATTCACTACTGTGTAATCGTAATATCCTAATCTGGCAATAGGTTTAATCGACTTAATGTCTAATTTACCGTTATCAAGAATAACTTTATCATCAATATGAACTTGGGCGACTCTACCTATAACAATGTCTACGGTAGATACTGGGTCTCCAGTTGGAATACGAATCGTTTGAACGTACTCACATTCAAAATGAACCGGCGATTCTTTTACACGATAACCTGGGGCTTCAATACAGTCTTCCTTTGTCACGCCCGCAAATTCAAATTCATCTTCTTCAGGTGGCAGTGCTTTCGACGATAAATTAACTGCATCTCTCAAGTCATAGGTTGCCATGTTCCATACAAACCAACCTGTCTCTTCTGCATTTTTCACTGTATCTTTACGCTCATGATCACCAAGAACGGATTGATTTGCCGCAAACATAACCATAGGTGGGTCCCACGTTAAGTTTTGATACTGACTATAGGGAGCAAGATTATTCTTTCCATCTTTCGATACAGTAGAAATCCAACCAATCGGACGTGGTACTGTACTACTTTTAAATGGATCATGCGGTAAACCATGACTTCTTACACCTTGCTTTGGCGAATAATTCATTCTATCTTCACCCCTTATTAGTAATTACATTTAAGGTTACGCCCTCTTTACTGAAGCGTCTAATATAAATAAACAATTTATTTATAAGTAGAAACTATATATGATGTGGCTTCTTTCTTTTGTGTCCTTACTTCTCGACTTATAGAAATATGTTAATACAATTAATATTTATGATATTTTTTGTTAATTTAATTAATTATAGTTACTCTAATCATGATTAGTTTATAATAATATTGAATAACAATATTTTGATTTTCATATTATTTATCTAGATTCTGAAAAATAGTGCAATACAAAGGGGTTGTCTATCTATGAGAAAACTTATGCAAATCATGTTATGTGCATCACTTATATTATGTGCATCAATCATATTAAGCGGTTGCTCATTTATGCATAAAGATCAAACAAAATCTATTCCAAAGACGGTTAGCGTCAAAGATTACGATGGTAAATATATTGGTGAACATAAAAAAAGAAATGAAGTATTTCTGAAAAAACATAAAGATGAAGCGATCAAAAAATATAAAGACTACGTGAAAGACACCTTTGGTTATGATTGTAAAATTAATTTGGTGGAGGCCTATACTAATACATCTGGGTTTAGTGAGAAAAGTAAGGTAGATGGATTAGTAGTCGTCGGTACGGTCAACTATGACGTTCCTTTTCAATTTAGACTAATTTTTGTTGAGTCTGACAATGGCATAACTATCACAACATTTACACCTGGCCATAAAAACGAAACGTCAGCTGCAGTTGCAGCCATGATGTATAAGCGTTATGAACACGATATAGAACAAGCTCGGTTAAAATTTAAATCCGAAGTTGAGAAAAATGGTTATTATGCCATGAATGAAAAACTGCAAGTTAAACAAGAATTTAATGGTGTTACTAAGCAATACTTAAATTTCAATACCGTTAGTATAGATGACCTAGATAAGTTTAAAAAAGAATTCAAGCCTGTCATGCACTTAAAAGGTGATGCATTCAATCAACAGTTACAATCTTTGATTAACAAATATCCACAAATACAAAAAAACATGAATTCTGACTTTATTGCCTATTACGATAAGAAAAGCACAAAAGTCGTTAATAAATATTCATGGGATTTACAGGTACCAACAAATGACACAATGAAAAAAATACCTGGATTGAAAATGATGTATTTTTACAAAGACGGCGTATCCCCGAGCCAAATTGGAGAAGATGGCAGACTAGAAAATAAGACTAATAAAATATCAATGGATGGTGGAAATTGGGAAGAGATTCAAAAAGAAATAAAGTAGTGTAATGTCAAAAAACAAATTTTTTTATATTTATATCCCAAAAATACTACTTATCATGAGGAGTCATTAAAAATGAGAAAACTTATGCAAATCATATTATGTGCATCAATCATATTAAGCGGTTGCTCATTTATGCATAAAGATCAAACAAAATCTATTCCAAAAGCGGTTAGCGTCAAAGATTACGATGGTAAATATATTGGTGAACATAAAAAAAGAAATGAAGTATTTCTGAAAAAACATAAAGATGCAGCAATCAAAAAATATAAAGACTACGTGAAAGACACCTTTGGTTATGATTGTAAAATTAATTTAATTAAGCCATATACTAATGCATCTGGGTTTAGTGAAAAAAGCAAAACAGATGGCTTAGTTGTTGTTGGTACGGTCAATTATGACGTTCCTTTTCAATTACGATTACTCTTTGTTGAATCTGATAATGGTGTAACCATCACTACATTTACTCCAGGTCATGAAAATGAAACATCGGCGGCAATTTCAGCCATGATGTATAAACGTTATGAACATGAAATTGAACAAGCTCGGTTAAAATTTAAATCCGAAGTTGAAAAAAATGGTTACTTTGCCATGAATGAAAAACTTCAAGTAAAACAAGAATATAACGGAGTTGTAAGGCAATATTTAAATTTTAAAACTCCTGGAATTGAAGGCATGGATAAATTCAAAAAAGAATTCAAACCGCTTATGAATAAATCAAATAGTGATTTTAATCAGAAATTTGACGCATTGTTAATGAAACACCCTGAAATTAAAGATCAAACTAAAACTAATTTTATTGCATATTATAGTAAAAACAAAACTCGTGATATCGTTGGTGACTACGTAGTAACCCTACAAAAACCTACTAACAAAGTAATGAAAAATTACCCAGGCATTAAATTTATGAAATTTTATAAGGATAGTGTTTCCCCATCACAACTTGATAAGAATGGTAGATTAAAATCTGAAGTCGAAGAAGTTTCTACTCTTGGAGGGGAATAGCATAAAAATCGATAACATTAATTTAACCATTACGAATTGCCTAAAGACATTTTGATGTTCTATAGTTCCTTATAAAAATACTCAATATAGAGGAGATATTAAAAATGAGAAAAGTAACTAGCTTTGTATTGTGTACATCACTTATTTTAGGTGGCTGTTCTTTTATGCATAAAGATCAAACAAAAGATATCCCAAAGACGGTTAGCGTCAAAGATTATGATGGTAAATATATTGGCGAACATAAAAAAAGAAATGAAGTATTTCTGAAAAAACATAAAGATGAAGCGATCAAAAAATATAAAGACTACGTGAAAGACACCTTTGGCTATGATTGTAAAATTAATTTAGTTGATGCCTATACTAATAAATCTGGATTTAGTGAGAAAAGTAAAACAGATGGTATATCAGTGATTGGTACTGTCAATTATGACGTTCCTTTTCAACTCCAATTACTTTTTGTTGAATCTGATAATGGTGTAACCATCACTACATTTACACCTGGACATATAAATGAAACATCAGCGGCAGTTTCAGCCATGATGTATAAGCGTTATGAACATGAAATCGAACAAGCTCGATTAAATCTTAAAAATGAAATTGAAAAAGATGGCTATTATGCGATGAGCGAAAAACTTCAACTAAAACAAGAATTTAATGGCGTTACTAAACAATTTTTGAATTTCAACACAGACAGTATCGATGACTTAAAAAAGTTTAAACAAGAATTTAAGCCTGTTATGCACTTAAAAGGTGATGCATTTAATCAACAGTTACAATTTTTGATTAACAAATATCCACAAATACAAAAAAATATGAAATCAGAGTTCATTGCTTATTATGATAACGAAAAAAATAGAGAAACAGTAAAAAACTATGCTTGGAATCTTCAAAAATCTATAAATGACGTTATGCAATCATATCCTAGCACAAAATTTGTACAGTTTTATAAAGATGATGTTTCCCCGTCAATGGTAGATGGAAATGGCCGCTTAAAATCGGATGCTAATGTAATTTCCATCGAGGGAGGAAAGTATAATGAGAACAAATAATCATATAACCGATTTAGATGCTATTGAGTTAAGTAGCAGTTGGAAGTACAATTCGAAATTGGTGACTGACAAAAATGTAAATGTAAATAACCACATTTATCGCATTATAGATAAATTCGAGTCTATCAAGACTGACCATGTCTATAAATTATATGAACGTAATGATAATGATAGAAGTAGAGGGATGGATTGCTAATAAAAAACTTGAAGACATTTTAGTGTACTATAGTTCCTTATCCAAATAATCACATTAACTTTACAATTAAATATAAAATTATTAGCTATTACGAGAATAATTAAGTTATAATTATATTGCATTAAAACACTTTAACTATTATTTATATTTTTATTTTCATTATAAAAACACTCAATATAGAGGAGATATTAAAAATGAGAAAAGTAACTAGCTTTGTATTGTGTACATCACTTATTTTAGGAGGCTGTTCTTTAATGCATAAAGATCAAACAAAATCTATTCCAAAAACGGTTAGCGTCAAAGATTATGATGGTAAATATATTGGTGAACATAAGGATAGAAATGAAGTGTTTCTCAAAAAACATAAAGATGAAGCAATCAAAAAATATAAAGACTACGTGAAAGACACCTTTGGCTATGATTGTAAAGTTAATTTGATTAAACCATATACTAATGCTTCTGGGTTTAGTAAGAAAAGTAAAACAGATGGCTTAGTAGTCGTCGGTACGGTCAATTATGACGTTCCCTTTCAATTTAGACTGATATTTGTTGAGTCTGGAAATGGCGTGGCTATCACAACATTTACACCTGGTCATGTAAATGAAACATCAGCGGCAGTTGCAGCCATGATGTATAAACGTTATGAACCTGAAATCGAACGAGCTCGGTTAAAATTTAAATCAGAAGTTGAGAAAAACGGTTATTACACCATGAATGAAAAACTTCAAAAGAAGCAAGAATTCAATGGCGTTACTAAACAATTTTTGAATTTCAACACAGACAGTATCGATGACTTAAAAAAGTTTAAACAAGAATTTAAGCCTGTTATGCACTTAAAAGGAGATGCATTCAATCAACAGTTACAATCTTTGATTAATAAATATCCTCAAATACAAAAAAATATGGAGTCAGAATTTATTGCTTATTACGATAAAGGTGAAAACAGAGAGACTGTTGCTAACTATGTTTGGAACCTACAAAAAACAACTAATGACACAATGAAACTTTATCCAGGAAATAAAAGCATCATATTTTACAAAGATAAAGTTTCTGCTTCACAATTAGATGAGCATAAACGTTTACAATCAGATTCTCAAGAAATTTCCATTTCTGGAGGGGAAAATGATGAAAAAAAATGATCATATAACCGATTTAGACGCAATTGAATTAAGTAGTGCTTGGAATTACAATAGTAATATTTCAAAAAATGACAAGATTAATGTAAATGGTAGCATGTATAAAGTTATAAAACAGCAACAAACAACTAACACTGGACTCGGCTATAAATTATATGAACGTTATGACAATAATAAAAGTACTGGACAGATAATAATATCTTTTGATGGTACTGATTTTAGTGACCCAAACGATGTAAGTGCAGATTTAAGACTCGCTGGAGACTCAATTCCAAATCAATTACTGGAAGCAGGAAAAGTGTATTCTGATTTAAAACAAAAATACAGTGATGCAGACTCTTTAGATGCAGATGCATTTTACAAAAAATATAATTTAAAAATCGATGATTACAAAGGAAAGTCAATCACAAATGCAGGGGGTAATTCACTCTCTGGAGCCATAGCTCAATATTTAGGTGTATTAGATCCAGGTCTTAACGTAACTACTACAAATTCTGCACCTATGCCAAGATCTATTACCCGTATGGCTCGTCGAGATGCAAATAATATACATAATTACCACAGTAGAAGTGATGTCTTGACTAGAATTAATATAGGTGGGCTTATGTATAATTCCATGGTCGGAAAACACATTTTCCTAGAAAATGGCGTGTCTACATTTGGAGCATTGGGACCTGCTCATACTGGATACAACTTTGAAGAAAAAGAGAAGTTAGACCATTTTGATCAAGACAATATTATTAACAAGGAAGTCTATACGAGCCGCAATGGATTGAAAATTTATGCTGACATGGATGAACATACTCCTATATTTGTATGGAGTGGTGATGCTATTGGTGCTGGCACATCAAAAATAAAATTAGATAAAGGGCACCTGGCGGATTTAAACGACTATGTGCATGGTAGATTAACCGAATATGTAAATAATATTGATCTTAAAATGAAAGATATTCGAACATCCGTTGAACGTGAAAATAATAATTTTAGTCAACATGTAAATGAAACGAAAGATTATTTTAAAAAAGTAATAAAACTTAACGAATTAGAAGGTTGGATTCACAACATATCCAATCTAATTAGAACTAAAATTGAAAGTAAAGCGGATGAATTAAAAGGTAACCTCAGAACACTTAGAGACCAAGATAATATTTTAGATTTAGTAGGTGCCGATCATATTATTAATTCAATTATTGATTTTATTGATAAAATTACCGATAAAATTTCAAAATTCATTAAATATGGTGATGATTTCATGGAAGCTGCTTTTGATATAGTTAGCAACACTATTGTCAAAATGTTTGTCAACTTATCAGAAGGATTTGAGGATGGTGTTAGAGAAGAAGTTTTAGCCCATTTGAATGTTGTAATACCAAATATTCAAATTATCAAAAATCAAGTCACTAATTTCGGTGATGGCATTAATGATATATTGACCCAAATGACCCATTTGGATGACAATGTAATGGTTAACAACGTACCCATCAATAAAAATGCTACAAAGCAAACATCAAAACCACTTGCAGAATCTAAGAATTTATTATTGAATTTAGAAATCCGAAATAAAGTGATGGAATCTGGTTTGGGTACACTTGCGTCAAATATAAATCTTTTGATAGTACCAGAAACAGTAAGAATCATTGCGCTCATTTCTATAGTTGATGCATGCACACCAACATTATCTTATTTTGTTGGTAAGATTGAATGGATTGCATCCAAAGTTCCATTTGCCAAGACAACAGCGGAAACACTTAAATCTTTTAAAAATCTTATTGATAAGTTACATCAACAATTAACTGATATGCGATTAATCCTAGATGAACTTATTTTTACAGAATATATTATCAATGAGATGCAAGATTTTTTCAAAAATGCACTACTATCAGATAGCCTTCTAAGAGATATTAAAGTATTAAGTGCTAATGCTAAAGGTGACGCCGACATGTTAGAAACGGAACTTCATGCTGTCATAAACGCAATGTCTCAAAACGAAGGTAAATCTGTTGATGCACTTAAAAATAGTACCGCTTCTCTAAAAAACAATCTAACCAAATTAAAAGAACAACTCGATAAAACCACACATTAAATTCATATATTTTGAGTGAATAGAATTATATTTCCATAGCAAACATTCCTAAACTACACATGTTACATAAGAGATTCATTTTTGAAGAAACGGGTAAAATGATAAAGCAACCGTTTTTCAAAAAATCAAACATTGGAGGAATTATATATGATTTTGCGTTACGCAACTAATTTAAAACTTGCGAAGGAGCTATACCAAGCCAGTAAACCTAAATTGCAAGAAGATAAGGGTATGATTGAACTGTTTGAGCATACTTTCGGCTTGCAAAAAGAACTTGTAAAATACGTCGGCATTGCAGAAGCAACTACTGCTGCTTTATACTCAGCGAGCTTTATCAATAAAAACATTTCTCGCCTTGCTTCGCTATCAACGATAGGTATTTTAAGTGTTGCTGCTTACAAACATTTCGAAGCTGGTCATGGAAAAAAAGGTGCGCAACATGCATTAGATTTATTAGGACTTGCTACTTTAAGTTTACTAGATACATTTTCTTGTAATAAAAAATAGTCTTCATTTTAGAAGCACATACTTTAGCAACTATGTACTTTGGATTCAAGCCATAAACAGTACACCGCTATAGCATGTGTTTTATTATTTTTCTGGTCTATTTATTGTAAATATTTCCCCTAATTTAGCATAATCATTTCCGGCTAAACGAGAAACAGCCTGTAATCCATGTGGATTGATTTTAAAATCACCCTCATAAATACTGTCATCAATGTGATACGTTACAATTTCACCTATTATTAAGTCAGCTCCATCTAATTCATCTCCAAGTAATATGATTTGCGATAGTTTACATTCGAATCTCATTTTTGCTTCTTGGATCCCTGGCGTCTTAATCGTTGTAGATGTTACAAGTGATAACTCTGTACGACTTAACTCGCTGTCTCCGTATACCAAAGGCGCTGCAGTCTCATTAATATCTTGAACGTTATCTTCGTCTGTAATATGCACAACAAAGTCTCCAGTCCGCTCTATATTCAATGCAGTATCTTTTCTCTTACCTCCTGCACGTTGAACTGCAATAGCAATCATTGGCGGATGATTATTAACAATATTAAAAAAACTAAATGGTGCTGCATTTACTGATATATCTTGATTTAATGTTGTTACGAAAGCTATAGGCCGTGGAATAATTGAACCAATTAACAATTTATAGTTTTCTTTAGCGGATAATGACTGTGCATCAAACGTACGCATTATACCAACCTCTTTTCTTAATATAACCATCTATTTCTCCGTTTTAAGTTAATTTAAACATCTATACCACTCTGAAAATCACTTGTATTTATTTAGCAAATCTTTTGAAAGATGACACATATGCATATCTTCTGGATATTTTTCTAAATGTTGCTGATGTTCTTCTGCACTTTTAATATAATTAGACAACGGTAAGACTTCCACTGCAATTTGCCCTCTGTCTTTTCGTCGATTAATGAACTGACGCGCTTCAGTCAAATGCTTATCTACACAACTATATAAACCCGTTCGATACTTTTCTCCAATATCATTTCCTTGTTGATTCACACTGTATGGATCAATAATTTCAAATAAATAATTCATGATGTCTGTAATTGTTAACATACGATCATCAAAATGAAGTTTGACACATTCTGCATAACCATCATACGGACCGTCTAATATAGAGCTTCCTCCATTTGCTCTTCCTGCTTCTGTATGTATAATTCCTGGAATTGTTGAGAAAAATGCTTCTACACCCCATAGACATCCTCCTGCTACATAGACAACTGCCATCATTACACCTCATCATCCTTTATTTTTATATCTTTTACTAGGTTATACCATTTAATCCCACCATGGCATGATTCTGATATACCTTCATTACGATAACCATATTTTTCGTAAAATGAAATTAATGATTCTCGACATGTTAACGTTATACCCTGTCGTTGTTGATTCTTAGCAAGATTTTCAAAATAGTTTAGTAAACGGCCTGCAATACCCTGACCTTGATAGTTTGGTGCTACAACAAGACCTAACACACTAATATAACCACCTTCACTATCATTTGTTTGGACATTTTTAAATAAATCATCGCTAATGTAACGCTCTTTTATCACAGGACCGTTGATGTATCCAATGACTTCCCCGTTGTATTCAGCAACTATAAAGCTATCTTGAATTTGTTCAATTCTAGATTTCAATGCCTCGGGCGTTGCAGCTTCTTCCGGTGAAAAACCAATATTTTCAAGTGCAATAATTTGATCTAAGTCCTGTATGATTACTTTTCTTAATACCATAAAAACACTTCCTTAACTTTGCATTTCGTGAAATAGCCAACTCATCCTACTTTTACTATAAAAAATAGCTTACACATTTGAAAGTCATTCACATCAGTAGAACACGTCATCTGCTACGAATTAGCATAAATTTTATATCATAATTTTTTTAACGCAGGCGCACCTCAAAAAAGACTGGTATATAAACACCAGCCTAATTCACAAAATATATTTAATTAAAACCACTTCAAAAACGACTTCACTTTCCCTGGCTTAGTCGGTCTATCCAAATAAACAAAATTGTCATTAATTACTGAACTTGCATTTCGAAGTAACGCTTCAATATCATTTGTATACTTCTTCAATTTATTATTATGAAATAACTCTTGCATCAAAAATGGTCTTTGATCACATGAATGTGCATCTGAAGCTATAAAATGGGCCAGATTACATTCTATAAATTGCAACGATAACTTTTGAATATTTTTTCCAAATCCACCCACTAATGAGCTCGATGTTAATTGACTTAGCGCCCCATTAGCAACAAGTTCATATAATAATTCTGGGTTATTTGCGATACTTCTATTTCTTTCTGGATGTGCAATGATAGGTATGTACCCTCTCGATTGTATTTCAAAAAACAATTGCTTAGTATAATGAGGTACTTCATTCGTTGGAAATTCAATTAATAAATATTTCGAACGATTAATACCTTGAATACTGCCATTATCTAAACCTTTCAAAATCGAATCCGTAATTCTAATTTCTTGCCCAGGAAATAATTTAATATCTAATGCTTGTATTTCTGGATGTGTTCTCAACTCAGCCAATTTTACTAACACATGCTGAAATGAATTTTCATATCTCGGATGTAAGTGATGTGGTGTAGCTACAATACTAGTGACACCCTCATCTTTAGCTTGTTTTAATAAAGCAATACTTTTTTCAATTGTTTTTGGTCCGTCGTCAATATCAACTAAAATATGATTATGAATATCAATCATGATTCATCAGTCCCATAATATGCGTAATAACTAGCACTTTTATCTTTTGGTATTCTATTTAAAACGACACCTAATAATTTAGCACCTGTCGCTTCTATCAATTCTTTCCCTTTTTTAACTTCATCTTTATTATTATTTTCAGAGTTAATCACATAGACAACATTACCTGTAAACTTTGAAAATAATTGCGCATCTGTAACCGTATTAACAGGGGGCGTATCAATAATGACAAAGTTATAATTCATCAATAACGTGTCATATAAATTTGCGAATGCGCGAGATGTAATTAACTCTGATGGGTTTGGCGGAATAGGTCCAGACGTCAGGACGTCTAAATCTTCAATTTCAGTTGAGATAATACTGTCTTGATATGATGACCAATTCAACAACAAACTGGAAAGTCCTTCATTATTTGGTAAATTAAAAATATAATGTTGCGTCGGTTTACGCATATCCCCATCTACAATTAATGTTTTATAACCTGCTTGTGCATATGCTACTGCTAAATTTGCTGCAATAGTAGACTTCCCTGCTCCAGGTGCTTCTGAAGTGATTACAATGCTTTGAACTGCACTGTCAGGGTTAGCAAACATTATATTTGAACGTATGCCTCGAAATTTTTCGCTAATAGGTGACTTTGGTTGCTCATGGACAATTAAACTTGATGTACTTCTTCGTGTATTCGTCATGGTAATTCCTCATAAATTTAAAATTTTTGTATTGAACCCAAAATAGGTAACCCTAATTGTGCTTCAACATCTTCTTCAGTCTTAATACGCTTATCTAATAATTCTTTTAGGAAAATGATTAAAATTGCTAAAACTATTCCAACGATGATACTAATCACTAAGTTAACAGAAATGATTGGCGATACTTTTACAGCATTATCGTGTGCGGATGAAAGTATCGTAACGTTATCAACACTCATGATTTTAGGCATATCATGTGCAAAAACTTTAGATATTCGATTAACAATTTTGTCAGATTCTGATTTATTTCCAGTTGTAACTGATACGGTAATAATTTGAGAGTTAGTTTGATTTGTGACTTTTAAAAACGAATTCAACTCAGTCGTTGTATATTCACCATCAAATTCTCTCGCTACTTTATCAAGAATTCTTGGACTTTTAATAATTTCTGTATATGTATTTACAGATTGCAAACTACTTTGAACATTTTGGAAAGCTAAATCGCTTGAAGACTTTTTCATGTTAACAAGTATTTGCGTAGAAGCAGTATATTTGTCAGGCATAACAAAAAAAGTTAGCGCCGCAATTACGACAAGACATATCGCTGGTAAAATGACTAATAATTTAATATTCTTCTTCAAAATATTTAATAGTTTTACTAAATCAAACTTTTCCTTCATGGCATCCTCCATTTAAACATTCGTTATAATCATCGTGTTTATATTATAGGCGGAATCTTAAAGTTAACTTACTTACCTCTATAACATTCACAACTACATTTTCATTAATATTTTATATAAATTTTTTATCGTTTAAAATTATATCATGATTTTTACTAGTTATGTATAACATATTTATATTTTTGTTCAACGCTTAATATTGTCTTGTAGTTAAATCTGTTCATTTTTTATTTTATGTAAAGTGTGTCATACCATGTTTGTTTTCATCTCAAAGAAGGGAGTGGTGGGACAGAAATGATAAAGAGCTGGAAATGATTTATTATGTAGTGGTTCTTGTACATTAGCCACAGCTAATGTGTACTTAAAAATAGGAATACATGAGTAAAACTCATGCATAAGTAATACTAATTTCTAAAGAAAAAGTATTTCTTTATGTTGGGGCCACCCCAACCTGCATTGCCTGTAGAAATTGGGATCCAATTTCTCTGTGTTGGGGCCCCAACCCCAACTTGCATTGCTTGTAGAAATTGGGTTCCAATTTCTCTGTGTTGGGGCCCCACTACTGCCAATATAATATAGTTGAGCTAAGGACATTGATGTCCCATACTCTGTCCTTGATAAATAACATTACCGATTCGCATAAAAAATAAGCGTCAATGACATGTATTAACAATTCATCGACGCTTATTACTATTTATTTTTACTTTTAATTTCATCTAATTGATACAAATTTCCTGTAATTAGATGACATCCTATTCTATTTAGGGGAACGTGACGCATTTAAAATATGTTCAAATACAAACTTAACATCTCACAACAATAAAGTATAATAATATCAAATTCTTAGACAAATCGTATTTTGTAATAACTGATATTAATATTAATACATTGTATTTAATTTATAGATTTTATATACATCTTAATATTCTCAATTTCGAGTTTTATTGTCAACTATATACCGATTCCCAAAAATAATCTCATGTCTTTTTTTACAAAACAAAGTTATTTATTACAAACTAGTTACAAAAATCATTTTTTCAAAAATATATTTAGCAGTGAATACACTTCATCCTTGAATTGACTTTTACTTTCTTCCACTGAGCCAAATTTTTGAGAAAATGATGCTCTTAAGTACCAACTTTCAAGGAATAGAAGTATCAAGTTTTGAAAATCTTCGTTTGTCATCGTTACCTTTGATTCATCATAAAACTTCGCTATTTCTTGGCTTAATGATTGGTTTAAATCACGTATTTGTCTATAGATATCTTCAGAAAATTCTTCAGGTGTATTAGACAATTGGACA
Organism: Staphylococcus argenteus; assembly: GCF_000236925.1. Taxonomy (NCBI): domain Bacteria; kingdom Bacillati; phylum Bacillota; class Bacilli; order Caryophanales; family Staphylococcaceae; genus Staphylococcus; species Staphylococcus argenteus. The sequence continues at coordinate 2,718,236 of NC_016941.1, forward strand.
TACATTCTAATATACCTTTCTTCGATGTCGAAAATAAATTCAAATAAAAACTGATATAGAGCATCAATTGAATAGTTAGATTTATTTTGATTCACCAGAATTACATTGTTGAGGTAATCAAAGCAACATTTAACACTCTGCTCGTAAATACTTTTTTTCGAGTCAAAATGATAGTATAAACTCGCTTTTTTTATATTTACACTTTTAGCTATATCATCAAGTGTTGTACCGTCATACCCCTTCTCTGAAAATAAGGTTATTGCGTTATCAATAATCTTATTCTTCAATTTTTAAAACCCCCTACAGAAAATTAATCACACTATGTTACAGGAAAATTAAGTTGCAATTACAAATATTTCCGTTTAATTATAACAACAATCTATTGCAAATTAAAATACTATCAATTACCATATGGCTTACAACCTAACTAACGAAAGGTAGGTAAAGGAATTTGCAATTTTTTAACTTTTTACTATTTTATCCTGTTTTTATGTCTATTTATTGGATAGTAGGTTCAATTTATTACTTTTTCACTAAAGAAATTAGATATTCACTGAAAAAGAAACCAGACATAAATGTGGATGAATTAGAAGGCATTACATTTTTACTTGCCTGTTATAACGAAAGTGAAACGATTGAAGATACATTATCGAACGTTTTGGCATTAAAATATGAGAAAAAAGAAATCATCATTATTAATGACGGAAGTTCAGATAACACAGCTGAACTCATCTATAAGATGAAGGAGAATAATGACTTTATTTTCGTAGATTTACAAGAAAATAAAGGTAAAGCTAACGCACTCAATCAAGGTATCAAACAGGCATCATATGATTATGTAATGTGCTTAGATGCAGACACTATCGTTGATCAAGATGCACCATATTATATGATTAAAAATTTCAAACATGATCCAAAACTTGGTGCTGTTACTGGTAATCCTAGAATTCGAAATAAGAGTTCTATTTTAGGTAAAATCCAAACGATAGAATATGCTAGTTTAATTGGCTGTATAAAGCGTAGTCAAACACTTGCTGGGGCAGTCAATACTATTTCTGGTGTCTTCACTCTATTTAAAAAAAGTGCAGTTGTAGATGTTGGCTACTGGGATACCGATATGATAACTGAAGATATTGCAGTTTCTTGGAAATTGCATTTACTCGGATACCATATTAAATATGAGCCTCGTGCAATGTGCTGGATGTTGGTTCCAGAAACTTTGGGAGGTCTTTGGAAACAACGTGTTAGATGGGCTCAAGGGGGACATGAAGTATTATTACGAGACTTTTTTAGCACGATGAAAACAAAAAGGTTTCCTTTATATATTTTGATGTTTGAACAAATCATCTCAATTTTATGGGTATATATTGTGCTTCTATATTTAGGTTATTTGTTCATCACTGCAAACTTCTTAGACTATACATTTATGACATATAGTTTTTCAATCTTTTTACTATCATCTTTCACTATGACTTTTATAAACGTTATTCAATTTACAGTCGCACTCTTTATAGATAGTCGCTACGAAAAAAAGAATATGGCAGGACTCATATTCGTCAGTTGGTATCCAACAGTATACTGGATTATTAATGCAGCAGTTGTACTGGTCGCATTTCCAAAAGCCTTAAAACGTAAGAAAGGTGGTTACGCAACATGGTCAAGCCCAGACAGAGGGAATACCCAACGTTAAAATCATCGCTAAATATCGTTAGAGAAACAGCACTTGTCGCTATATCCTGTTTCTTTTGGATTTATTGTTTTGTCGTTTTACTCGTTTATATTGGTACCATTTTTGGTTTTCATGACGAGAGTATTAACACCATTCGAGTTGCCTTGAATATTGAAAATACTGAAATTTTAAACATTTTTGAAAGTATGGGTATTTTCGCGATTATAATTTTTGTATTTTTTACAATTAGTCTACTCATTCAAAAGTGGCAGAGAGGAAGAGATTCGTGAAGTTACGAAAATTAATTATCCTTGTATTAAGTCTATTAATCATCTTACCTGTGAGCACACTGGACACGCATCATGTTGCTAATGCAGATGACGATGCACCTAAAAAACTGAAATACAAAAAAGATAGTGCCCTTGCATTAAATTATCACCGTGTGAGAAAAGCAAATTTTCTGAATAATTTTATTTATTTCTTTTCAAGTAGTAAAGAAATTAAGAATTATAGTGTTAGTCAATCACAATTTGAGGCACAGATTAAATGGCTGAAATCACACGATGCTAAATTTTTAACACTGAAAGAATTTTTATATTATAAGAAAAAAGGAAAATTTCCAAAACGAAGTGTATGGATAAACTTTGATGATATGGATGAAACCATTTACGAAAATGCTTATCCAATTCTAAAAAAATATAAAATTCCTGCAACTGGATTTATCATAACTGGGCATGTAGGTGAAGATAACTTCCACAATCTAGATATGATTAGCAAAAAGCAACTGAAAGAAATGTATAAAACTGGGTTATGGGAGTTTGAAACTCACACAGATGATTTGCATAATTTGAGTAAAAACAATAAATCGAAGTTGATGAAATCATCGGATGCAACAATTATCAAAGATATAAATAAAAGTGAAAAATATCTAACTAAAAACTTTAAAAAGTCACAGAATACAATAGCCTATCCTTATGGCTTGATGAATGACAAAAAATTACCTGCCATTAAAAAAGCAGGAATAAAATATGGTTTTTCATTAGAGGAAAAAGCAGTCACGCCTGACGCCAATGATTATTACATCCCAAGAATATTAATTAGTGATGATGCTTTTGAGCATTTAATTAAGAGATGGGACGGATTCCATGAAAAAGATTAGACTTGAACTTGTTTATTTAAGAGCAATTATATGTACGATTATTATCATTACACATTTATTAACACAAATTACTTTAAAGCATGAAAATTTGGAGGGTGGTTCTTTAGTATTACAATTCTATATTCGTAATATTGTTATTTTTGGAACGCCATGCTTTATTATATTATCTCAATTACTTACAACATTGAATTATCAAAAAGTCACATACAGATATTTAACAACGCGTGTGAAATATATACTTATTCCTTACATATTAATGGGTTTATTTTACAGTTACAGTGAGTCCTTATTAACTAACTCTTCTTTCAACAAACAATTCGTTGAAAATGTTTTATTAGGTCAATGGTATGGTTATTTTATCGTAGTTATCATGCAATTCTTTATTTTGAGTTATATTATTTTTAAAATTAATTATAATCTTTTCAACAGTAAAATATTGTTGCTACTATCATTTATCGTACAGCAAACATTTTTATACTACTTTTCAAACAACTCAGCATTTCATGATACAGTTTTACACTATTATCCATTAAGTGAAAATACTTTGATATTAGGATGGATTTTCTATTTCTTCTTGGGTGCATACCTTGGCTATAACTACGAGCGTGTCTTAAATTTCTTAGAACGCTATTTAGTTATTATGATTGTTTTAGCTGTAGCAACATACTTTGTATTTATTGCGTTGGCAAATGGGGATTATTGGAATGTTACAAGTTTCTCATATTCATTAACACCATATAATAGTGTTATGTTTATTGTAATATTAGGAATTTGTACACATTTTAAAACAATGCTATTTAATACAATTCAAATGATTAGTGCATTCTCATTCTTTATATATTTATTACATCCAATTATCTTAGACTCACTATTTGCATATACAAATATATTTGAAGATAATACAATGGTTTTCCTTACAATATCTCTACTTTTAATTTTGGGATTATGTATAGGTGTAGGTATGATATTCCGTGAATTCTATATTTTTAGATTTATCATTGGAAAACAGCCATATAAATTAAATATTAATGCATTCTAACTAATAAAAAACACACGATGATGAGTCAGCTCGATTTAAACTAAACTCAAACCATCGTGTGTTTTATTTATCTAATAAGTGTTTAAGCATTCACTCAAAAGAATTATTTAAATAGTTCTTTTAGTATTCTAAATAATGAACCGATTAATTGAAAGAAGTCTGCTGTCATTTTCTATACCTCACTTTTTTAATTATGCTTGTTTTGTATCTGTCACTTTTTCAGTTTTCACTAAATCATCCGCTAAATGATGCCAAAAATCTTGTAATTCTTCTCTTGTACGCACCGTATCAGAACTATCTTGTCCTACAAAATCAACATGATCCCAATCATGTTTTGTCGGTGTTACTTGCCAAATACCTTTTTGAATTTTATCTGTAGCATTTGTATAGGCTTGATTAAATGGATGTTGAGAAGAGATAACTGATACTAAGCCATCGTTCTCTCTCCATTCTTTTTCAGTAGCTTTACCGATTAAATTGCCTGTTATTACGAATGGGAAAAACATATTTAAGTCAGCTTTTTGTCTATCACTGTTTAAAGCTTTATGCGTCGCTTCACCAGTATATGTTTTATATACAATATTAGGATTCAATGATGTTTTGCGATTTAATTCTGTCGCACCTTCGCGTGTTAAGTCGTAAAATCCATTATCTTTTGATTTCCATAAATTAGACTGTTTAACACGTTTTACATAATCAATATAGGATTCATTTGGTTTCTGTTTTAGACCCCATTGAGCCAACCCGAAGTCTACTCTAGAATTTTTATTACCGAACATTTTGCCGATATCAAATACAACCTGTCTCACTAAAGCTTCATTTCCAGCTAAATCTGATGCGTGTGTACCATTATGTGGTGTTCCTAAAGTAGTAATTGATGAAATCATATTGTCATGATTACCTTTGAATAACGGAGAAATTTCGCCACCATGCTGTTTTTGATACTCTATTTCTTCACGGCTTCCATTTCGCAATAATTCTTCTAATTGACGAATCGTTTGACCACCCATGCTGTGTCCAACTAAATGTATTTTTTGTCCTGGTTTCCAATCTTTATATACGCCTTCATATGTTTTTCCGTAGCGTTCATGGCCATACTTTGCTGCATGTGCGGCACCATAATCAACTCGTCCACCTTTAATATAATAAAGTTCAACTGCGCGATCATAGTTACTTCCAAAAGCACTGATACTCGCTTCATATGCTTTGTAACCATTTTCTTCTAAATCCTGGCGAATATTCATTTTATTACCGCCCCAATAATGTGCCAATACCGATGGATTAATGTCATCTGTAAAACCATTGAAACCATGAACTAAAACGATAGGATCTTGGTTTTTATACTGACCTTGTTTGGCAACTTTATTAGTTTGATCACCTTTCGCCTTTGCAGTAAGTTCCTTTGTCCCTTTATTAGGCAATGTGGCTACTGCACTATTTTTTAATATATTTAACTCTTTTTTATTATCATTATCGTTTGTCGGTTCTACTGGTGATTTTTGATTGTCTTTTAAATCTGATACTTGCAGTGATTTTACGTCTTTTTTTGAATTCACTGCTTGTTCATCGTTAAAATTGTGGTTAGTATTTTCATCATTCGTTTGATTCTTTTGTTGTGGTTGTACTTTTTCTATTTCTGTCTCATTAACAATTTCTGGTTGGCTTGCTTGTTCTGTTTTATCCAATGATGGTCCTTGTTTTGTTAAACTTGATGAAGGTAGATTGTTATTAGCGTTTGAATCTTGACTATTATCTCCCTCTTTTGCCTGTTGCTGTGACGCCACTTTACTTTGTTTGCCATCATTAACGTTCTGTTCTAACCCTTGATTTACATTACTAAGATTAGCATTGTGATTTTTTGTTGTATCACGTTGAATATTTTTATTGTTAAGCGATGATTTTTTATCATCCTTTAGTTGATCTTTATTTATTTCATCTGCTTTTTGGTTAGTTTTTTCTGATGTTGTTTTATCATTATGCAAGTTCTTAGTTAAATTTTCAGTATGTTGCTGTTCGTCAACACCGTTTTCACGTTGATAATTAGCATTTTCCCTAGTTTGTTGATCCCCAATAGATTGTGCTGTAACTGTATCCTCCTGTGAATTTCCCATGTTCACTTGCTTCTCAGCTGCTTGCGCATGTCCACCACTTAAAAATAGTAATGTAGCTATCAAAATGGAAGATGCACCTACACTAAATTTACGAATACTATACTTATTTTGACTTTGTCTCATTGTCAGCACCTCTATTTTTTATTTTAGATAAACAAATTGATAATTATTCGAGGAATAAACTCAAATAATTTACTTAACCAAGTACTCATAATGACCATCCTTTCTATGTAATTAATTTGACGAGAAAGCGTTTACATTTATATTTAAAAAATATATTCTCCAAAGAGAATTTAAAGTGCATACGCTAATCATTTCAAATTATTAATTAATATTATATTTGGCAAAATTTAATTAGTCAATAATTAGACACAATTTAATTATGCAAATTGTAACTTTTTTACATATATCCTTTATACTTATTTATACTTATTTATTTGGGGCTTGATTCCAATGATGTATCACGCTTTTTAGATTAGCTGTATGAAGGTAATTTATGAGCTATTACAGTTTTAATTATTGCTGGTGTCGTATTTTAAACCTAAAAATAGATTGTCTTCCACAATGATTGTATCAGGATAAGCCGTTATACTTGTTCCTACATTAAATATATACAGTTAGTTTTCTTCCCTCAAAGTAAGTATTCTAATATTTTTAATTTATTGTTTAATTACTCTTGAACTACCTTTAACTTAATCTCGAATTTATGATGATTAGCATAAAAATACACCCCATAAAGTTAGTTTTTTAGTCCAACTTTTGGGATGCACATCTTAGTTCTAATGGAGATTGTCTTTTACATAGGCTATGACATTTCTATTTCAGGCTAGATATATTTTTATTCACAGTATAAATACAAAGAATATAAAGACAACTATGATATTAATAGGTAGTAACGACAAACATAACTTTTTAGCTTTTTCCTGTAATGAACATTTTTTCATATTTTTCCCCTTCATAACTTCATTATATCGATCTATATACTTCTCTACATCTCAGTACATACTTTTTTTACCACTGTTCGATATTTTGTCGTTCTCCTTTAAAGTTATTGCGCTTATGATGTCTACGCGCTAGTTCTGCCTCAATTTCTGAAAAATCGACGCCTAGCGCATGCATCAAGACAAATAAATGATAAAGTTCATCTGCTACTTCACTTACAAATGCCCTTTTGTCACCTTTAATTGCTTCAATTACGACTTCAAAAGCTTCTTCACCGTATTTTTTTGTAATCTTTTCTATACCTTCTGTTAATAAATATTTCGTATATGACTTGTCATTATTGGATTGGGCACTATCTTGAACTGTTTGAGCTAATGTTTGCACTGAAAATGGAACTTCTGTGTTGAAACAACTTTGACTGCCTGTATGGCATGTTGGGCCATTTGGTATGACATCGATTAAGATGGTATCATTGTCACAATCCACATGAATATCTTCAACACGTTGCGTATGACCAGATTTTTCACCTTTTGTCCAAAGACGTTGTTTAGATCGAGAATAAAAACATACCACACCATCTTTTACAGTTTTGTCAAAAGCATCTTGATTCATATAACCTAACATCAAGACTTGTTTTGTTCGACTATCTTGTAAAATAGCAGGTACTAATCCTTTACTAAAATCAATTTTATAATTGGTCATCTTACTGCTATACCCCCTTGTCGTATAACTTCTTTAATAGATTGAACCGTTGTTTCCCTGTCATGCAAAATACTTGCAGCTAAACCAGCAGATACATCCGTCTGTTCAAACAATTCTACAAAATGTTGTGCATTGCCACCGCCACCAGATGCAATAATTGGAATGTTCACAAGAGACTTTATTTTCGCAAGATGTTCAATATCAAAGCCTTGCTTCATGCCATCATGTCCCATACTCGTAACGAGCAATTCACCTGCACCTAACTGTTCTACTTGCTGTACCCAGTCATACACTTTAATATTTGTCATCTTTTTACCACCATGCGTACAACAATAATGTGCTTTTCTTTCAGGATCATAATGGCTATCAATTGCTATGCATATGCATTGTCTACCAAATTTATCACTTGCTTGTTTAATTAGCTGTGGATTTTTTAAAGCACTTGAATTTAATGATACTTTATCTGCACCATGATTTAACAATTGGGTAATATCATCGAGACTTTGAATCCCACCTCCTATAGTAAGAGGAATAAATAAGCGTGATGCCGTCTGTTCAATAACTTCTAGCATTAAACTATGACCCTCTTCCGTCTTAGAGATGTCTAAAAACACTAACTCATCAGCACCCGCTTCATTGTAATACATTGCTAAATCAACAGGATTTCCAATATCTCTTAACCCTTTAAATTGAATCCCTTTAACGACACGACCATCTTTTACATCTAAACATGGAATGATACGTTTTTTTATCATTTTAGCCCCTCCCAAAAAGCTGGTTGGTGCGCGGCCTTCCCTACAATAGCAGCGTGAACATTTAGCGACGCTAATCGTTGAATATCTTGCTGATGTCTAATACCACCAGACGCGATGATAGGAATCGTCGTTGCCTTCACTAATTGACCAGTTAATTCAAAGTTAGGCCCCGACATTTTGCCATCTTTAGCAATATCAGTATAAATAATGCCTCCAAGAGGTATATCCGATAACTGTTTCACAAAACTAAATAAATTCAACTCTGTGTCCTCTTCCCACCCGTTCACTTTAATATCCTCGCCATAAGCATCAACAGATAAATAAATGCGACCTGGAAATGTATGTGCCATCTCTATAAGCCATTCTGTATCTTGAATACCTTTCGTTCCAACGATGCAATAATTAATTCCTGCAGCAAAGTAGTCCATGATTTGTGCTTTCGTACGAATGCCACCACCTACTTCAATATCTTTCGTTGTTAACCTTCTCAACGACTTAATATAATCAAACTCTCGGGCATGCTGTGCCTTAGCACCTATCAAGTCGACGATATGAATACGATTAACACATTCAAATTGACTATAGTAAGCAATACTTTCTTCAGCCGAACGCGACATTTTTTCTTCACTATCATATTTACCTTCTGTTAACCTCACACTTGTTGACTCAATCAAATCAATCGCTGGCCATAATTCAATCATTTATAAATCCCCCTTGTATTGCCTGACGCAAAATTTGTAACCCATATGTACCGCTTTTTTCAGGATGGAATTGAATACCAATATAATTGTTAAATTGAACAATTGCTGGAATATCAACTCCATATTGCGCATATGCAATGACATTTTCTGACATCGGTGCTTGATAAGAATGTACGAAATAAACATCTTGATTTAACATAGGGTGCTGACTCACTAAATTATTCCAGCCTAAGTGTGGCACAGGGTAGTTTGTCTGAATATGCGAGATATTTCCTGGAATAAATCCTAATCCGGATACATCACCTTCATCGCTATGCTCATACATTAACTGCATGCCTAGACAAATACCAATCATTTTCTTATCAGTATTCTTAGCCAATATTGCATCGAGATTTAATCGTTTTATCTCTGACATCGCATCTTTGAAATGACCGACACCCGGTAATATGATTGTTTCTGCTTGTTCGATTATATTTTGGTCATTGGAGACAACCACCTTATATCCTAAATGTTCAACAGCACGCTTTACATTGCTAATATTACCCAGTCCATAATCAATGATGACAATCATTCAATCACACCTTTCGATGACGGTACACGCTGATCATTAGTAGCAGTCAATGCCATACCTAATGCGCGGGCAAATGCTTTAAATATAGCTTCAATCTCATGGTGTGTATTGCCTCCACGAATCAAATCAATATGAGTTGTTAATCTCGCATTGATTACGACCGCTCTGAAAAATTCTTCCACTAATTCCGTATCAAATGTGCCTACTTTTTCCTTACTTAACGATGCATTGAATGATAAGTATGGACGCCCACTTATATCCACAACGACACGCGCTAATGTTTCATCCATTGGAATGTACATCGTTCCATAACGAACGAAGTGCTTTTTATCTTTAATCATTTCAAGTAATAGTTGGCCAATAACAATGCCGATATCTTCAGTTACATGGTGATCATCTACATCGATATCACCTTGTGCCTCGATGTTTAACGACAGTCCACTATGAAACGTAAACAAAGTTAACATATGATTTAAAAAGCCCACACCTGTATTAATATGCGATGGTGACTGATCATCAGATATTGAAATATTTAGTTGCGTTTCAGCTGTGTTTCGTTGTTTTTTATAAATCATATTTTGCGCTCCATTCTTTAACAATTTCTTCTAATTGCTTTAACTGTGATGCTGTTGCAATTGAGTATCTTACATAACCTTTCATGACATGCTCATCATAAAAACGAGGTTTAAAACCTTGATCATATACGTATTGTCCTAATTGTTGTGCCGCCGAACCCTTAGTAAGTACAAAATTAGCATTTGATGGGAATACTGACATTTTATCTGCAACATGTGTATCAAATATTTGTTTTAACTGATTAGCTAATTGACGTTGCATCGTTAAAAATCGTCTTGTATCATCTCTTTGTCTAAAAATATAAGTCGCAATATTTAGTGTAAATACATTTAATGGATATGGATGTTCTATTTTTTGGATAAGCTGTATCGTTTCAGCAGTACTAATTAATACACCTAATCTTAATCCAGCAATACCAAAGGCCTTTGATAATGTACGCATTCTTAAAATGTGTGGTGCCATTTCAACATCATATGCCATGCCATAATCTAAATATGCTTCATCAATGACAAAGTATCCATTTAATGCTTTCATCTTGTCTGCAATAGCTTTTAAAAAAGCAGTGTCAAATTGCTTACCTGATGGATTATGCGGATTACTCATGATAAAAAATGACGGTTGTACTTCATCAATTCTCGATAAAATAGTTTCCAAATCAAATGTTAAATCAGGTGTTGCATCTACAAATGCAATTTCACGATTTACTTGTGCCGCATATGCTTGATACATAAAAAAGTCTGGATTTAAAGTTAACGCTGGACCTTTTGGCATTATCAACATTAACTTTTGAATCAATTCATCCGAACCATTTCCTGCGATAATTTGTTCAGCCGATAACCCGTAAAAGTTAGCGTAAGCTTCCTTGAATTGTTCATATGCTTTATCTGGATATAAGTTATATGGTGTCGCACTAATAATTGAAGCTATTGTTTTTTCATTCAACGGCGTAACGGGACTTTCATTTTTATCAATATAAATCATTTCAATTACACTCCCCTAAGACTGACGTATTAAAATAGATTGTTGGTGATTAAATAGTGCTTCGACTTGAGCAATATGTTGCGCTGAATCAGCAATTTGATTAAATGTGTCTTTTGTTAAATGAATCACCGTGTTACGTGTTAAGAAATCATTGACTGATAACCCATTGGTAAATCTAGCCGTTCTATTTGTAGGTAATACATGACTTGGACCTGCTACATAATCCCCTATGACTTCCGGCGAATAATGTCCAATAAACAATGCACCCACATACTTCACTTTTTCAATATATAATTGAGGATTTTCCGTTTGGATCGACGCATGTTCAGGGGCAATCGTATTCATAACATGACATGCTTCTTCAAAATCACTAACATGAATAAGATAGTGTTGGTTAGTAATACTTTTAGATACAATGTCGTATCTTTCTACATTAGGCAATGCTTTGGCAATGCGTGATTCTAGATCTTTAAGTACTTGCGCATTTTCACTAATAATATACGTACGAGCTAATTCATCATGTTCTGCTTGTGCAAAAACATCATATACTATGGCATCTAAGTCTGCTGTTTCATCAATAATCAGTGCTATTTCTGTTGGCCCTGCTATTTGGTCAATACCTACTTGTCCAAATAAATATTTCTTGGCATATGCAACAAATTGGTTACCTGGACCAACAATCTTATCTACTTTAGGTATCGTTTCAGTACCATATGTCAATGCTGCAATACTTTGAGCACCCCCAACTTGAAATACTTGGTTAACTTGCGTAATGTAACATGCTGCTAATACCTCTTGAGACACACCATTAGGTTGAGGTGGTGTCACAACGACAATATTTTCCACACCTGCAACTTGTGCTAATGTCGCGGTCATTAATACCGTTGAAGGATAACTTGCTTTACCACCTGGTACATAAATACCGACACTTTCTAGTGGGTGATAAATTTCATAGCATTCACCTGCTTCTCCTACATGCTGATTGGTCTGTTTAATACTTTGTTGATATGCTCTAATTCTTTCATAGCTTTGTTGTAATGCTTGCTTCGTTTTTTCATCTAACGTATCAAATGCTGCTTTAATCTGTTCACGACTAATTTCTAAACAATCTGTTTTAGTATGATCAAATGTTAAATTATACATTTTTAAAGCCTTGTCCCCATGAACCTTAACTTCCTGACAAATATCGCGAATAATTGGATATAACGACTCATCTAATGGCGCTTCTAGTGAAAATTGTTTCAAAAATTGTTGTGCATTATACATTGGTAATAGACACCTCCATAGAACGAATAAATTGCTCTATTAACTGTGATTTTTTAAAATAAGCTGCTTTATTAGTAATTAACCTTGCATTGATATCGCTAATATAGTGCTTTTCAATCAGTCCATTTGCTTCTAAAGTAGTGCCTGTTTGAACGATATCAACAATACCGTCGACCATATCAACGACACAGGCTAATTCAACAGAACCACTCAATTTAATAAGCTCGACATCAATGCCTTTTGATTTGAAATATGTTTCAGCAGTATGGACATAACTTGTTGCGATTTTACGATAATTTGTTGTTTCAGGTTTCGCTGCAACTGCAAAATGACACATCCCAAATGGCAAATTCAACAAATTGTTAACATTGTAATGACGCTCATCTAATATGTCGCTACCAACGATGCCAATATCAGCAATGCCTTGCTCAACATAGATGGGCACATCACTTCCCTTTACTAAAATACATTCATTATTGTCTACGCTTAATAATAGTTGGCGTTCTCTATTCTTTAATGCTTCTGATAATACCGTAAATTTAATTGAATCTAAGTAATCAATTAAACTTTCCATTAGTCTCCCTTTCGCTATAGCAATTCTTAACATAATCATCACTCCTTTACATTAAAGAGTTAGTCCTAATCCAAACCCTTCGATACTTCCTTTGTAGTAGCCTCCGGTTAAAATACGTGATTCATTTTCTGTTAAATGACATTGAATAAATAGTCCCTTGTAGTATGATCTTGGCGGCTGTGCCGTAATATCTAAATGAACATCTTTATAACCTTGTGTATCTAACCATTGTTGCCAAACATTTAGTTCAACAAGTGCAGGGTGATCTTTAGAAATATAACGTTGCAATAATTTTAATTGTTGTTGCGTATTTTCTTGTAAAATTTGAACAATCGGATGTTCAGCTGATAAATATGTAACCAAACCTGATAAATTGCGTTCCTCAATCATCGATAATATGTCCGGTGTTTGTAATGCTTTATCTAGCAATGCATCGAGTAATTGATAATGCCCTAGTACGACAAATTGCACATTATCTTGTAATTGTTGTTGGATAAATTGAATAAATAGCTGTAAGCTCTGTTGCACATTAGTTAATGTTGGCATATAGTTTTCCAAACCTACTTGTACAGCCGCTTCATTATTTCGAATGATTAAGCCTGTATATGCTACTTTCGTTGCTGATGTTGGATACATCGTGTAATAACGTAATAATTGATCTGTAAAATCATTTCTAAGTGCATAAATTTGGTGTTCATGTTGCCAAAAATTACGCTCACCCATCTGCTGCAAATCTTCATGATTCAATTGTTTCCAGTCCAATTTTTCAATGACGTTAAAATCTACAAGCTCATAATTCGCTTGATTAAAGTATTTTAAAAATGCTGTCTCTGCTTCTTTTAAAGCAATTAATTGTTTTGAATTATTCACTCGACCACCCTTACCTTCAATATCCTATGTAAAACAAATAATGTTTTATGATTTTTACTTTAATTCTCTACCACGCTAAAGTGTAATATGGATAATAACTTATCATTTTTATCAAATTATTACAACCTTTTTCTGAAAATTCACTATATTGAGGTTGGATTTTTTGAATAAAAAAGCAGGACAATAGCGCATATAAAAATTCATAACTAAAATTTTTATATTGAAGTTGTACTTCTTGCACATATTGTCCTTGCCTAATGACTTAATACATTATCTTTTTTTCAGGATTATTCTATTCATTTCAACTTATTCTTCATAATTTCGATTACCTTTAAAGTAATGTCGATCTTCTTGACTATATACATTTTCAGGATTGAAAAATGGTTTTAGTTTATATTTAAATTCAAATAAGTTTAGACCATCAATTGCAACTCTATCTTGGTAAACGTTCGTTGATGAAATATCTGTAAAATTATTCGGTCCGACGCCTGCAATGAATTTAAATCCGGCATCATCTACCAAGTAATTATATGCTGGTGTATGTCTATCTTGTGCACCATGAGGAAATACAAACATATCCGTTTTACCTACAATTGGTTCAACTTCATCTTTCCATCTTTTAGTATCTTTTTTAATACCATCAAATGATGTCTTTTCAAAATTAATATGACCATATGAATGACTCGCAAATGACCAACCATCTCGTTTCATAGCGCGAACCACTTCTTCAGCGGCCTTTTTATTTTTTTCATAGTCTTTACTGTTTAATTCATTCGTACGATATCCTAATACACCTTCATAACCAGTTAATGCAACAACGCCTTTTTCACCGTTTAAAGAAAAATCTGGATGCTCTTTTACAAATTTATTTAAAATCGGCACAATATCATTATCATCTGAATATGTAGTGTGGCCTTTTTTATCTGTCGTTTCAGAAACAACATGCTTATTTTTATCGAGTACTAAGCGGTCAACATATCCATGATGTCTCATATAACTATAATAATTCATATCATCAATTGAGATAATTAAAGGCTTTTTCCCTTTAGGTAACTTTAATTTTTTTGCTTTGACCGGATGAGCTGATAAATCGTAAGCATCATGTGGATTAACAATGATGTAATTATTTTTATATAATTCATTTAACGATTTTTTAAATTCACTGACAGTTATCATCCAATCATTATTCCCTTTTGCTTGGTGTGAATCTCCTGTAAATGCTACTTTTGGATCCGTGACTAAAGGATGATAGAACACATGATAAACCTGACCGTGATAAGTTTCCCAATTATCATTCACTTTCGATTTATGTTTTGCATATTCATTTGGATCAATAGATGTATTTTTAACTTGCTCATTGTGCTTAGAACAGCTATATAACACGCCAACTGATAACATCAGAAAAAATAACAATAAATATTTTTTGTGCATTAAAATATCTCCCTATCTTTTATTAAGCACAATTATAACATTTTTATTATGTGGCTCGTAACTTTTTAATAAACTGTTGGGATTTAAATTTTATTTTTTAGATAAAGTCATAGTATTTTATTTATAAAACACAATATCCCCTTTATTGATAATGTCGTCCATTGTATCGTCTCTCTTGAAATTAAGCCTTTCTGCTAATTGTATTGAACGATGATTATATTTATTTGTCCTGATAACCTTTGTGGTTTCATAATCAATGTGATCGACAAAATTTGTAATTGCTATAATCGCTTCGTATGCATACCCATGTCCTTCAAAATCTGGATGAAGTTTATAAAATAAATTAAGTACCGTTTCTTGCTTTAATTGCCGATATTCATATCCACAAATACCAATAACACTACAATCTATTTTTTTTACCAATACAAAGTAACCAAATTGATATTGTTGCCAATGGTTTCGCCATTTTTCAATCCACCGTTGTGTGTCTAATTTGGAACTATGCAAACCTTTGGGAGTGTATATATTTGCTTGTGGATGACTACAAATATTATAAAGTTCAATCAAATGTAAGGAACTTGGAATCATTAAACTTAATCTTTCAGTATTTATCATTAAGTGTCTCCCTCCTATTTCTCTTTAAAGACTATTTATTTGAATACTAATACCACGGGTTGAAATATCGACTATTATTTAAAAAGAATAATGCAACTACTAATATCAGAAGTATTAACGTCAGACACAAAACAACATAATCATCTTTTTTTAATTGTTTTTTGACGTACCAGGTTCTCCTTTTATACTGTCCAAATTGTCTTAACTCCATAGCAGTACTAATAGTGTCTATTCTTTCAATACTAGAAAATATTAAAGGTAACACTATGCGTTTGATACCTTTAACACGGCTAGTGAATTTCGCCTTTTTTGAATTATCATATCCTCTTGCTTGTTGCGCTTGTGAAATATTAAAATATGTTTCTTGTATATCTGGAATATACCTTAACGATAGTGAAACTGCGTAACTGATTTTATAATTCACACCTAGCTGATTTAAACTTGCAGCAAAATGACTCGGATTCGTTGTGAATAAAAATATTAACGCTAAAAGAACTGTACTAATATATTTTAATATTAGATTAAAAAGATAGAATAATTCCTGTGATGTTAGCGTAAATCGACCCATACCATTGATTAACTCTGTACGCTGATTATAAATCTTCACACCATATTCAGGGTCAAATATGTATACGGCAATAATATTTAATATTGTGAAAAACAGAATGAATTTAACAACAAAACGAACTTGTTTCCATTCAATATGAGCATATTTGAACAATAAAATAGATGAAGCACTAATTAAAATTAAATATCTTGTGTCATAAGTCACCATTGCAGAAATAGAAACAACTAATAAGAATAAAAGTTTAACAGTCGCATTTAATTGATGAATACGACTATTTCCCGGGTGAAAACCTATAGTATTATATTGATTCATTGGCGTCTCACCTTCCTATCATGGTTAATAAATAATTGTACTAATTTCTGTGGCTCGCTAATCCCTATATATTCGGCCATTTCAAATAGCGATGTTTGTCTCAATGATGCAATCTCACAGATTTTTTTATCATTTAATACCAATACTGGCGTGGTATCAGCAACGACTTGACCTTTTGATAATACAACTGTTCTTGAACTATACTCAGACAATAAATGCATATCATGCGTAATCATAATAATCGTCTTCCCCTGTCTGTTTAGCTCAATTAAAAATGACATTATCTCATTATAATGATAGAAATCTTGACCAGCAGTCGGTTCATCCAATATGATTATTTCCGGATTTAAGACTAAAACAGATGCTATAGTGACCCTCTTTTTTTGACCATAGCTTAAAGCTGCAATTGGCCAATTCCGAAATGCATAAAGTCCGCATATTTTGAGCACATTCTCTACTCGTATCTTTATATCTGATTCTTTCATACCTCGTGCTCTTAACCCTAATGCTACTTCATCGTAAATCATTTTTTCGGAAATCATATGATTTGGATTTTGCATCACATAACCTACGAATTCAGATCGTTCGCTAATTGACAATTGATTAAATCCCTTATTACAAAATTGGATATTACCTGTTATATCTAAAAATCCACAAATTGCTTTAGCAAGTGTTGATTTGCCGGCACCATTGTGACCAACTATACTAAGCATTTCTCTTCTATAAACATTTAATTGAACATTATTAAGCACACTATTACTATAGTTACTATATTGAACACACACCTCATTTAATTCTAATAGCGGTTCAGATTTGTACTTATTATCATCATTTGAAGATGTTTTATCTATCCATTTTTTCACTTTAAATTTAACATGTTCACTCATACAAACTTCACGTAAATTCGCTAAGTTATCAATGGATTCAACATCTACTTCTGCATATTTAAGCGCTGTACAGTATAATGGTTCACGTATGCCTGCTTCTTTAAGCTTAGATGATTTTAGCAAATCACTAGGTGTTGTATTAGCGATAATTTTTCCATCTTTAAAAAGAATAACTCTATCAAACGTATCATCTAATGATTCTTCTAATCGATGTTCTACAACGATCATCGTTGACTTTGTTTCTTCATGAATATTATTTAACAATCTCAGTGTTTCATGTCCTGTCACAGGATCTAAATTGGCTAGTGGCTCATCCAATATTAAAATAGGTGTACAATGGATTAATATACCACCTAATGAAACGCGTTGTTTTTGACCTCCAGATAAATCCTGCGGTCGGTGATTTAAATGTTCTAACATACCAACTTTTTCAGCCCAATAACTTACATTTTTCTTCATATCATCTTGTTCAACACAATTATTTTCTAATAAAAAGGCCATATCTTCAGCTGCTGTTAAGCCTATGAACTGTCCGTCTGTATCTTGTAAAACTGTACCAACAACATTAGATCTTTCGTGTAAACAACCAACAGTTGCATCTTGATTATTTATATGTAGTTCCCCAGTTACGTTACCTTTAGTTTTAAATGGAATTAATCCATTTATGCAATTTGCAAAAGTCGATTTACCACTACCCGAAGCACCAACTACTAATACTTTTTCTCCCGGATAAATATCAACATTTATATTCTGTAATGTAGGTGTTGCTTGACTATGATATTGAAAACTAAAGTCTTTGAACGATATAATTGGTTCAGTCATGATATATCATTACCTTTCTACATTCATTTACATATCTGATTCAACAAAATAATTATTCTTTACGTAAACTACCTTTTTTTATTTGAGATGAAGCATATGCTTTTAATAATATTGTCCCAATAATGCCAACTGAAATAATATTTAATACTGTAGAGATAACACCTTGTGTATAAACCTTGTTAGCTGGTTCGTTATAAATCAAAATATCTAATGTTGGTGCAATAAGTGCCCAGCAAATAATATTCGCAATAATTTGACCGATATTAAAATAAATCATCGATTTCCTAGAAAATCGGCCTGAAGAAAGATTTAATTTTAGGCCAATCCATCCATATAAACAGCCTATAATTCCTGAACAAATAACCCAACTCCACCAAGCACTACCGTATGTCGTGAAATCTTTAATAGCGTGTCCAACTAATCCAGTCATTAAACCAGCAAAAGGTCCAAATATTGCAGATATTAATGCTAAAAATGCATAAGATGTTTCTATATTCGTATTAGGAAAACCTGTTGGTATTACAACAAAACGCCCTAAAATCACAAATACCGCTGCTCCTATACCAATCGCAACAACAGTTTTAACTGAAATATCTTGTTTTTTCATCTTCATTACTCCTTACATAAAAAATTCATTAAATTGATGGTGCTTTAGATAAATGAATCGTCCAATCATTTCCAGTACCAATATGATATAAATCTGAAAATGAGTCTTGATTGACCGCTACACCAATATTTACTAGCGAGTTAACATACACAAGAGGTTCACCCACATTAACATCTGCAAACGATCGCGCAAATTTAATAATATTTTGATAGACTTTCTTATCTTGATGATAAATTGTTACCACCAAATTATTACCATGAACAATTTCCAAGGATTTTAAGAATGCCAATGGAATATTTGTCCATAATGACCCAAATCTGATATCTAAAATATCAATGCTTCCTGTAACAGAATCCTCATTTTTTGTCGCTTCTCTTATTTCTAATGCCTCAATACTATCAACATTAATTGCCTGACCAAGACGTTCAAACGCTATCTTATTTGCAGCTAATCTCGCTCCATTGTATGCATAAACATCTCTACCATGAAAAGTATGACTTTCTTCCGAATGAGGCAATCGGCTTTTCACTTCATCAATTTCGATAACTTTTTTAATACCTTCGTAATGTTTGATATGACTTAAAGAGCCATTATCAGGTGTAATAATGTAATGACCCGATTCTGTTAAGCAAGCAATACTCCTCCTATCACTACCTACGCCCGGATCTACCACTGATACAAAAACTGTGCCTTGGGGCCAATACTTTACAGTTTGATATAACCGATATGACGCTACCCAAATGTCATACGGTGGTATATCATGCGTTAAGTTTTCAACGTGTATATCATCACTTACAGTATATGCGACTCCATACATTGCACTTACAGCGCCATCACTAAGTCCAAAATCTGATTGCAATACCAAATAATTTCCCATAAAATACCTCCTTATCTTTTAAACTTCAAAAACTATTATCTACATATTCAAAGTTTCATATTTTGAATTTTCAGAATTATATTAAAATAGTACGAGTCACTTGTTTCAAAGTCAATAGTAGCGACTATAAAAATGATAATAATAGTCAGATTTATCTCATTAATTAAATTGTATTGAACGATGATTACATTTATTTATGTTTGAATTAATTGACTAGGGTATAACAATAGTGTGGTGTTTTATAGGTCATTCTTTATATGCATCACAAAAAAATTCGAATTCGAAATAAAAAGCTTGCATCTTTACTTTATAGGTGGTATCGTATGTATATCGAATATAAAAAATATATCTAAAAGATAAAAATATGGAGGTTTTATATTATGACTAACTTTACTTTTGATGGCGCACACAGTAGTTTAGAATTCCAAATTAAACATTTAATGGTTTCTAAAGTGAAAGGTTCATTTGATCAATTTGACGTAGCAGTTGAAGGAGATATTAATGATTTCAGTACTTTAAAAGCTACTGCAACAATTATTCCAAGCTCAATTAACACTAAAAACGAAGCACGTGATAACCACTTAAAATCTGGTGATTTCTTTGGTACTGATGAATTTGATAAAATCACATTTGTGACAAAATCAGTATCTGAAAGCAAAGTTGTTGGTGATCTAACAATTAAAGGTATCACTAACGAAGAAACATTCGACGTTGAATTCAACGGAGTAAGTAAAAACCCAATGGATGGTTCTCAAGTAACAGGTGTTATTGTTACTGGTACTATCAATAGAGAAAACTATGGCATTAACTTTAACCAAGCACTTGAAACAGGTGGCGTAATGCTAGGCAAAGATGTTAAATTCGAAGCATCTGCTGAATTTTCAATCTCAGAATAATCTCACATCACAATCCTCATTGATTTAATATATACGAAATGCCAACTATATCATCCCTAGGTATAGTTGGCATTTTTTCTTTAATTTATCATAAAATAAATCATTGAATTGCTAATTGTAAAATAATGGGCGATAAAATTAAAAATCATATTTAACTTAATTGATAATAACACCATAAAGTAACAACGATATTGATGAAATTAAAAGTAATACACTAGATAAAATATCTAGCCTTTTATCTTTTTTATCCCTTATCATATTTGTCAAAAGCGCTCCAATTGCAACTAAAACTAATATTGTACAAAAAATATAAATAGCCAAAACAAACAACTCCTTATTAAATTAGCATTGGCTTCATCAGAAATAATCAAAAAAATTTTTCTTTATACTTTCTTATATTAAATATTGCCTATTTACGTTATACAAAACTTCATTTTACAAATTGAAGCAAATTATATTTAACTTCTAATTAAAAATCTCTAATGTTTAAAACAATATTAAGACACCTTTCACTCAGGTAGGTCTTATTGAAACTGAAAACTTTGATGCCCTTTTGCAAAGCCATTAACAGTATAAAGCATGGATCCTCCGCCCATTTCTATATCATTAGAACAAATGATGAGTTGATTTGTTCCAGGTATAAATTGTGGATGTGTAGAACGTAACATATGACCTTCATCACGTCCTGGTATCAATATTTGTCCTATTGGATAACCTCTTTTGTTAAATACTAACACTCTGCCTTGACCATACATTGCCACATATAAATTATCATCACTATCAATACAACATGAGTCTGGTCCTTCATGACCTGTAAAATAGTACGGTATGGTAGCTCCAAATGGTTGTATTGTAACACCATCATCTTCAAGTGCAATACGGTGTAATCGATTGGCTGTCGTTTCAGTTACCCATAGTACTTTTTCATCAGTACTTAATGCAATACCGTTAGCTACACTGATATTTTGAATGATAGGCGTTACTGTTTTAAAGCCCGGCGCAACATAATAAACACCGCCTAGTGGATTGGTAGAGTATCCTCTAAAATCTGTAAAATAAAACCCACCTTTAGAATCAAACACCATGTCATCAATACAATATTCTGTTGAAAGATCTTCAATAACATCTTGTATGTTGTCACCATTTTCTGTCGCTGCAAAAATACCGCCTGTAGATTTAAAATCTCCTAAATAACAAATAAATAATCGGCCGTCCTTATGTATTTTAATTGCTGCAGGATTTGCTTTATGACTTACAAAAGGCTGTTTAATTTCCTTCGTTTCAGGATTGACTTTGAAAATGTTTCCCTCGAATACATCCAATAAAAATAGTTGTCCTTGTCGATCAAAGTTCAATCCTTCTAGTTGCAATCCTTTTTTGGAAATTTCAAGCCATGGTTCAGCTGTAATTGTTTGTAACTCACTTTCAGATATAATTGGAACAGCACTGTTAGACTTCCCGCTATAAACTAATGTAGGTAAATCTTGTTGTGTCATCATGATCATTCCTCTCATTTCATTTATTCGTTTTAACTATCATTTTCATTTTAAACAAGGTAATCATTAAATCAAATGATAACGTTTTCATTTATCTATTTTATCGGTCTAGTGGCTGATTTCAAGCTATAAATATTGAACGAAACTACAACTCTGTTAAAATGATTGACGTAGACAAATATGCGTATTGACGCTTTATTTTAAAAATAAACATGCTTATAACATGTTTTTAGAAGGAGATTAACCTATGAACTATCAAGTTCTTTTATATTATAAATATACGACGATTGATGACCCTGAACTGTTTGCTCAGGATCACTTAGCTTTTTGCAAAGCGCACAATTTAAAAGGTAGAATTCTTGTTTCTACAGAAGGTATTAACGGTACATTATCTGGTACTAAAGAAGAAACCGAACAATATATGGCACATATGCATGCCAATGAACGCTTCAAAGACATGGTATTTAAAATTGATGAAGCTGATGGACATGCCTTTAAGAAAATGCACGTACGACCTCGAAAAGAAATCGTTGCTTTAGATTTAGAGAATGATGTAGATCCACGCCAAACAACTGGTCAGTATTTATCACCTGTAGAATTTAGAAAAGCACTTGAAGATGATGACACGGTCATTATTGATGCACGTAACGACTATGAATTTGATTTAGGTCATTTCCGTGGCGCAATTCGCCCAGATATCACACGTTTTAGAGATTTACCAGACTGGATTAAAGAAAACAAAGAATTATTTGCTGATAAAAAAGTAGTCACATACTGTACTGGCGGTATTCGTTGTGAAAAATTTTCTGGATGGCTTTT
This sequence comes from Staphylococcus argenteus, assembly GCF_000236925.1. NCBI lineage: Bacteria > Bacillati > Bacillota > Bacilli > Caryophanales > Staphylococcaceae > Staphylococcus > Staphylococcus argenteus. The sequence goes on from NC_016941.1 coordinate 2,741,482, forward strand.
AAAAGAAGGTTTCGAAGATGTGGCACAGCTTCACGGTGGTATCGCTACATACGGTAAAGACCCTGAAACAAAAGGTCAATATTGGGACGGTAAAATGTATGTATTTGATGACCGTATCAGTGTTGATATTAATCAAGTTGAAAAAACAATTATTGGTAAGGATTGGTTTGATAGTGAGCCGTGTGAACGCTATATTAATTGTGCCAACCCTGAATGTAATAAACAAATATTAGTTTCAGAAGAAAATGAAGCCAAATATTTAGGCGCATGCTCTTATGAATGCGCTAAACATGAGCGCAATCGTTATGTTCAAACAAATCAAATTAGTGATAGCGAGTGGCAACAACGTTTAACAAACTTTGATGATCTACATCAACATGCATAAGCAATTAATACATTTTAAAATAGTCTTTGGAAAACCAATATTATAAAGGTTTTTCAAGGCTATTTTTTATGCCATACATAGCCTGATATGCTTTTAATTGTGAGCATGTTATACTAAATTAAATTTTAATACTGCGGGGTGTCTTAGAATGAAAATTTTAGTTACTGGATTTGCACCTTTTGATAATCAAAAAATTAATCCCTCTTGGGAAGCCGTGAGTCAACTAGAAGATCACATTGGTGAACATAAAATCAATAAACTAAAACTACCAACATCTTTTAAAAAAGTAGATACTATTATAAATAATGCCTTGGCGTCTAATCACTATGATGTTGTGCTAGCAATCGGACAAGCTGGTGGTAGAAATGCCATTACCCCTGAACGTGTCGCCATTAATATTGATGATGCACGTATTCCCGATAATGACGATTTTCAACCTATTGATCAATCCATTCATTTAGACGGTGCGCCAGCTTATTTTTCAAATTTACCAGTTAAAGCAATGACTCAAAGTATTATTGATCAAGGACTTCCGGGAGCACTTTCAAATAGCGCAGGTACGTATGTATGTAATCACGTACTTTATCACTTAGGCTATTTAAAGGAAAAGTACTATTCTCACCTTCGCTTTGGATTTATCCATGTGCCATACATACCAGAGCAGGTCGTTGGTAAGCTTAATACACCATCTATGCCATTAGAAAAGATAGTTGCAGGTTTGACTGCAGCCATTGAAGCTATTTCTGATGACGATGATTTACGCATAGCCCTAGGCACAACGGAATAGTTATAAATGTACAAACAAAAAACACCCTAATTTGATAGTTTTAGTCTAACTTTAGGGTGCTTTAAGAGGGCTTATTTGATATTTCTATTGTAGAGATACACTTTAGCTACATGACATTGTTTAGTCTTCTTTTTTTAACTTCCTATAATTTACAAATGTATAAATAATAAATGCTATATTTAGAATGATGAGTATACTTACTGAAACTAAATTAAAAGTGTCTGGTTCTTTACTAAAGATAGATGCTATCCTTGCTATCAAACTTGGCAATGAAATTACCAACACGATGAGCGCATAAATTTTTTGTTTAATTAAAATACAAGTTCCAATAACTAATATTAAAAATGTTATCCCAATAATGAAACTCTGTTTGTCACTTAACTCAAAGAAATGATAGATAGGATATTTTTTAATAATCAAGCCACCAAAAATCATCCACAAAAATACGATTATGCCATAAGTCACATTTATTACATATGTTATTTTTTGGTCACCAAATCGAACTAATGTATTGCGTAGAATCAGCATACCAATGACAACACCTAAAATAACGATACTAGCAATATAAAGTAAAAATGCAATTGTCACATCAAATGTACCCAAACCTAAAAACCTAGGAATTATAATGACTGATAAAATAAAAGCGAAGTATAAAGTAATATATTTGTACAAACCGGTAGTAAGGCTTATCTCAGGTGATAACTGATCAGCCATTGACTTAATTGGTGTATTAATAATTGAACTTGTATCTTCGTTATTTTTTTCAGCCATAGTTAAATGATCTTCGAGCTCTTCCAATAACTCTTCTACTTCTGCTTCAGTCTTACCTCTAAATAACAGTTCAACACGTAATTTTTCCAAAAAATCTTGAGACTGTTTACTTAACATCGTTTTCCCCTCCAAACAAGTTAATCATCCCTTTATTCAAAGCTTGCCATTTTGATTTAAATACTTTTAGTTCCTTTAAACCTGAATCGGTAATCGTATAGTATTTTCGCCTTGGGCCACCATTACTAGATTTTTTTATAGTCGTATCAACGTATCCTTTTTTGTTTAAACGCATTAAAACTGGATAAATACTACCCTCGCTTATCTCTGGAAACTCTTGATCTTTGAGTTTCGTCATAATTTCATATCCATAAGTTTCACCTTGTGCAATGAGACCTAATATCGCGCCGTCTAAGAGACCTTTCATAATTTGATTAGAAACTGACATTTTCATCACCTACTATCTTGCATAATAAGTTAGTTGCGAATATTTCCCTGCTATGACTAACAACTTTGTTAATAGGGTAATACTTACGGAAGTATGTTTTATTTATGGAGGAGGAATTAATAATGACTACAAAAACGGTATTTGATGTCATTGATATGGGTTTAGGATATTTAGTAAATGTGTATGATACTTGGAAAGTTGACAAGGTACTTGATGATTATCATAAGCCTTTTGCGAATACAATTCATTGGCAATTTGGGCATGTATTAACTATTTTCGAATCGGCATTAGCTGTTGCTGGCAAAGAGAATATTGATTTGAATATTTATAGACCTTTATTTGGAAACGGTTCGTCCCCAACTGAATGGAAAGATGAAGTACCTAGTATTGAAACAATTTTAGAAGGGCTTCAAACATTACCTGAACGTGCACGAAAACTAACTGAAGATGATTTAGCAATTGAATTGCAACAGCCGATTGCCGGATGTAAAACTTTAGAAGAGTTATTAGTATTAAATGCCATTCACATCCCACTTCATGCTGGTAAAATTGAGGAAATGTCTCGTGTATTAAAAAGTTTTAAATAAAGACAAGCTAGTTAACCGTTAACAACACGTTAACGGATTTTTTTGATTAAAAAGGCCACTCTTCTAAGTTTAATAAACATCAATTTTACCTTCTATACACCGCTTCCCAATTAATCATTTATATTTATACTTCATTAATTGATTTTATATTTAATTATTACTGTACATCTTTTGCAGTTAGCATTATTCTTAAAGTGAAATATGTATAAAACATAGAAAGAAGGACGTTTTAACATGGAAAATACGGTTAAATATCGTAAGTTTGTACTCCCGATTATCGTAGGTCTCCTTATTTGGGCACTTACACCTTTTAAACCGGAAGCTGTTGATCCGACAGCATGGTATATGTTCGCAATATTTGTGGCTACAATTATCGCTTGTATTACACAACCGATGTCAATTGGAGCTGTCTCTATAATTGGTTTTACAGTCATGGTACTCGTTGGTATTGTTGACATGAAAACTGCTGTTGCTGGTTTTGGTAATAATAGCATTTGGTTAATTGCAATGGCATTTTTCATTTCTAGAGGATTTGTGAAAACAGGTCTCGGACGACGTATCGCACTTCATTTCGTCAAATTATTTGGTAAAAAAACATTAGGTTTAGCATATTCTATCGTAGGTGTGGATTTGATTTTAGCACCGGCAACTCCAAGTAATACTGCGCGTGCGGGAGGTATCATGTTCCCGATTATCAAATCACTTTCTGAATCATTTGGCTCAAAACCTAAAGATGATTCATCGCGTAAAATGGGTGCCTTTTTAATCTTCACAGAATTTCAAGGTAACTTAATTACAGCAGCAATGTTTTTAACTGCAATGGCGGGTAACCCACTTGCACAAAACTTAGCATCTAGCACGTCAAATATTCATATTACATGGATGAATTGGTTCCTAGCTGCTTTAGTTCCTGGACTTGTTTCTTTAATTGTTGTACCTTTTATCATTTATAAAATTTATCCACCAACTGTTAAAGAAACACCTAATGCTAAAAGTTGGGCTGAAAATGAATTAACGGTTATGGGTAAAATTTCTTTAGCTGAAAAATTTATGATTGGTATATTTGTCGTAGCCCTAACACTATGGATTGTTGGCAGTTTCATTCACATTGATGCAACTTTAACAGCATTTATTGCTTTAGCATTATTATTATTAACTGGTGTGTTAACTTGGCAAGATATTTTAAATGAAACAGGTGCTTGGAACACATTAGTTTGGTTCTCAGTATTAGTATTAATGGCAGACCAATTAAATAAGCTTGGATTTATTCCTTGGTTAAGTAAATCTATTGCTACAAGTCTTGGTGGTTTAAGCTGGCCTATCGTGCTTGTCATTTTAATACTGTTCTACTTCTATTCACATTATTTATTCGCAAGTGCCACTGCACATATTAGTGCTATGTATGCAGCATTATTAGGCGTTGCAATTGCAGCTGGTGCACCACCATTATTTAGTGCATTAATGTTAGGGTTCTTCGGTAACTTATTAGCTTCTACAACGCACTATAGTAGTGGTCCAGCGCCGATTCTATTCTCTTCAGGTTACGTGACACAAAAACGTTGGTGGACAATGAACTTAATACTAGGGTTCGTCTACTTTATTATCTGGATTGGTTTAGGATCACTTTGGATGAAAGTCATTGGTATATTTTAATATAGTGTATTTTGTCGCTCTAATCGTGTCGATTAGGGCGCTTTTTTAATTAAGAGCTACAATACGCTATTTTAAGAAAATATATACTATATCAAAAGTAAGTATCTTCTCTTAAAAACTTTATTCTCATAAAGAAAACACTTTCGTTCGAATTCAATACAATGATAAATTCAACAAAAGTGTTTTATGCTTACTTAAATTTTATTTACTTTTCAGTCTCATATTTTATGCACATGTCACTGTTACTGCACACATACCTCAGTCTAACCCTAACGTTATCTTAAGGTCCTTCAAACATATTTGAACATGCAGTACATGTAGACTAAATATTACAGCGTTTTTGCTACCGGATTTTTCTTCAACTTAATATATTGAGAAATGCTGTATAACACAATACCTATCCAAATAAATACAAAAGTAATTAATTGATGTATATTAAAAGGCTCTTTGAATACAAAGATACCAAGCACAAACATAATTGTTGGTCCTACATATTGAATAAATCCAATCAATGAAAGAGGTATACGTTTTGCACCGGCTGAGAATAGGATAAGTGGTACTGCCGTAATCGCACCGGAGAATAACAACCAAAATGATGACATGTTAAACCCGAACGACATCTGATGTTGTTGCCATAAATAAATGACATATATAATGCCGGCTGGTGCGGTAACAATACACTCAATGGTAATACTACTGATAGCATCTATATGTACTACTTTTTTCAATAAACCGTATGTTCCAAAAGATAGCGCCAAGATAATAGATACTATTGGAAACTCGCCTATTTTAATTGTCATATATAATACGCCGATGAATGCGAAGAAAATGGCTAACCATTCAAATTTATTAAATCTTTCTTTTAAAAAGATCAGTGCGAGTAAAATGCTGACAAGTGGATTAATATAATATCCTAAACTTGATTGTAAGACATGTCCATTTGTTACTGCCCATATAAAGGTTCCCCAGTTCAACGTAATGACATAGCCTGCTACAACGATAGCTAATAGTTGAATAGGTTTGGCTAACAATTGATTCACATCTCTTTGAAAAGCGTGCCGTTGCTTCTTACCTACAGCTAATATAAAAATCATAAATATTACTGAAAATATAATTCGAAACGCTAAAATTTCAAAAGCACCTATCGTATCAATAAATTGCCAGTATATAGGCAATATTCCCCAAAGAACATAGGCACTTAGTGCTAAAAATATGCTCTTTTTGTATTCTGTATTCATCAACATACCTCCTTACTTTCCCAATTGTTAATTTACTGCATCGCTCATTTGTTTAAGCTAATATATCGATTTTACTAATAAAATTTAGATAAAGATATGATTTTGTTTATGTTTTTCACATTCATTCGCCATCAAACAATAAATATTAATTTTATAAATAAATCAGTTTAAATTTGGGTATACCTTGGGAAAGACAACCATAAAACATAAAGGATGGGTACATATGAATTTACCTAAAATTGGAAAGCCTGCAACTCGCGCATTAAATGCGCAAGGTATTCATACATTAGAAACAGCCTCACAACATACAAAGTCATTTTTATCAGGTTTACATGGCGTTGGTCCTAAAGCTATATCAATTTTGGAACAAGCTTTAAGTGAGCATAATCTGCATTTTAAACAAGAAAGTAACCACGTATTACCATTTTCATTGACTGGTGATGTGTCATGTAGTCATGCACCTAAGCGTCAACAAATGATTGATTTTATTGTCGCTACAGCCACACTAGATATAGAATTGTTACGATCACTCGTTACACCCCAATTTATTTGGTCTGTCCCCGGTCATTTTGATATCCATGGCCCACAAATATTAATTCAAGAACTTTCCGAACATCAAGATCATATCGAATCTATCAATATTCAATCTATTATCACACATGGTCATTTAGGCGCCTTACATGGTACTCAAATTTTAAAAAATGGAACACAAATTCATTTTGCTGACTTTTTCGAATTTGAAAATCATAAAAAAGACGCCAAAGTGAGTAAATTGACATCTTATATTGTCATTGATTAATATTGCAAACTCGAATATAAATGTATAAAAAACTTTTATAATTACATGTATATTTTTATATAATAAAGAATTTTGTATAACATTTTTGTCATATCAGTATTTTTTATTAGAGTGATTGTTGTATTTGCAGTATGATTAATTATCATATTGTGAAAGAAGGCTATTATTTTGACTGTTTTTAAGAATCAGCGTTTAAGCTGGTTACCATACATAACTATTGTTATTTTGTTACATGTTATTGGGTTTAGTTTTCTATGGATTGCTGGAAAAGATCATCATATTCTATTTGGAATGGGAATTCTTGCATATACATTAGGATTACGTCACGCGTTTGATGCCGATCACATTGCTGCAATAGACAATACTGTACGTAAATTATTGCAACAACGTAAAGATCCATCTGGCGTAGGATTCTACTTCTCAATTGGACATTCATCTGTGGTATTTTTAATGGCGGTATTTTTAGGGGTATCTGTAAAATGGGCTAAAGATGAATTACCGCATTTCCAAGATATCGGTGGGACAATTGGTACACTCGTATCTGGATTCTTTTTAGTGCTTATAGGTGTATTAAATCTAATCATTTTAATCTCATTGATTAAATTATTTGCCAAATTACGTCGCGAACATGTTGAAGAAGCAGAAGTCGATGAATTACTTGAATCTAGAGGGTTTGTTTCTCGATTTGTCGGTCCTTACTTCAAATTAATTACACGTAGTTGGCATGTATTACCACTTGGATTTTTATTTGGACTTGGTTTTGATACAGCTAGTGAAATTGCCTTACTTGCCCTTTCTTCAGGTGCATCACAACAAGCAATTTCATTTATCGGCATTTTATCTTTACCTATTCTGTTTGCATCTGGTATGAGTTTATTAGACACTTTAGATGGTGTCGTAATGAAATATGCTTATAATTGGGCGTTCTTCAATCCAATTCGCAAAATTTATTACAATATTACAATTACTGCGATATCTGTCATAGCTGCGTTAGTTATCGGGATGATTGAATTACTACAAATCCTTGCTGACAAATTGGATTTACATGGTACTTTTTGGTCATTCGTTAGTTCAATCGAATTTGATAACTTAGGTTATATCTTAGTCGCATTATTTTTAATTACATGGCTAATTTCAAGTTTGATTTGGAAATTTGGTCGTATCGAGCGTAAATGGGCTAAGTAAAACAGACTATCTTGTAATTAATGTTACTTTGTAAGTATTTAGACAGCCAGCACTATGACTTTGATATACTACATTCTTAATTGGTGTCCACATCACATTTTTGTTTCGGTCATCATTTAAGAATGTAGTTTTTTATATTGTAGTTACTTAAGATATAGTGCGTTCTCATTTAAATTTTCTATATTTACGCTTACAATTTACTTGAAGTCTTAAAACAGGAGGCGGTATTGAAATGGATATTGTAAAGTTAGAGAATTACTTACAAATTGATTCAAATCGTTATGATGAACCGAGCGTCGAAGCATTAAATGATTATGCGACTCGATTTATGTTAACAGTGCCATTTGAAAATATTGACGTACAAAATGGCAAACCAATTTCTGTAGATATTGATGCTCTTTTCAATAAAATTGTTCATGATAAACGTGGTGGCTTTTGCTATGAATTGAACTCTTTTTTTAAAGCATATTTATTACAAAAAGGATTTAATCCGATGTTAATGTCAGCTACCATTCATACGCCTGGTGGCGGTCGTAGTCTGAACGGTTCACATGCTTCACTTGTTGTTTCTATAAATGATGAATTCTATGTAACTGATGTTGGCTTTGGAGACTTACCTCTACATGCTATGCCAATTACTTCGTCAGAGCATACACAACCAGTCACAGATATAAACGGCACATTTCGTGCTATTTTTGAAAATGAACATAAGGAGCTATTTTACGTACAAAAATTTGAAAATGATAACTGGAATACAAAGTACGAAGCTGAGTTTAAACCTAAACAAATAGAAGATTTTAATAACAGCATCAAATATAATCAAACCAATCCAGATTCAATTTTTGTTGAACATTTACTAATTACAATGCCACAATCATTTGGACGCGCCACAATGTCTGAAAATCATTTAACTTTAACAAGAAATAGTACCTTAGAAAAATTTGATGTGACGAAAGATAACTATAAAGATTTTTTAGCAAAATATTTTGGACTAAATGTAACTATTAATCGTTTTGAAAACAGCGATAGTAAATCATAAAAATGATGGGCGTAACTTACAACTTGTAGGTATCGCCCTTTTTAACGCTTCATAAATATAATAAAAAGGATATGGCATTAAACATACCACATCCTTCTTTTGAACCGCTTCATTTTACTAAGCGAGTGCATCTACAACATAAATGACACCTACAAATACAAATGTAATGGCAATCATCGTTGACACAAATACGATACCCATTAGTGGATTAAATAATAAAATAATACCGAACAAAATACCTAAAATGTTAAAGATAACTGAAATTAATTTTAAGCTACCGCTACCTGAAAATGTAAATAGTCCTGCAATAGAACTGAAAATAAACCAGAATGCAAACATATAAATAAAGAATGCTGAACTTGCACCAACATTAAAAATTACAATAAGACCAAAGAGAATATCTACAATTCCCATAAACAGAATCCAATTTTGGTTACTACCCACTAAAGCTTTGGCTTTTCTACGATAAACAATTTGAATCACACCATTAATTAATACAAATAATCCAATCAACCACGTAATCGCATAAAAGTTTTCAATTGGAAATGTAAAAATAACGACTGCCAGCATTAATAACAATACACCCATTATCAAACTAGACCATTTAATACCTTGATTTGTTTTTGCCATGACAACCATTTCCTTTCAACTAACGTCCTCTTTTAATTTTTTACAAAAAATTTATTATACAATAATGAAATTCCCTTTTTCTAATTTTGACAAACATTTCAGCATAATATAAAGCGTTCTAAATGTGTTGAATTTTTATGGAAAATTCCAATTGTTATTACTTAAATTATATATTATGCCACAAACTTTCAACTCTGTAAGATTCATTGATTGAATTGTAAGTTTAGATAAAGGCTACTCCTCCAAACATTATTTAAAATAAAATTACATACCAAAGGAGTGAGACCATGACAATATTATCAGTTCAACATTTGTCAAAAACGTATGGTAAAAAGCATACATTTCAAGCACTAAAAGACATAAATTTTGATATAGAAAAAGGTGAATTCGTTGCAATAATGGGTCCTTCTGGCTCAGGTAAAACTACTTTGTTAAATGTACTGAGTTCAATTGACCAAGTTTCTGAAGGCAGTGTTATTGCTAATGGACAAGAACTTAATAAACTTAATCAAAAAGCGCTTGCCAAGTTCCGTAAAGAATCATTAGGATTCATTTTTCAAGATTATAGTATTTTACCGACATTAACTGTTAAGGAAAATATAATGTTGCCTTTGTCTGTTCAAAAAATGTCGAAAACAACAATGGAAGAAAATTATAAAACAATCACAACAGCATTAGGTATTTATGACCTGGGAAATAAATACCCAAGTGAATTGTCTGGTGGCCAACAACAAAGAACGGCCGCTGCAAGAGCGTTTGTTCACAAACCACAAATCATATTTGCAGATGAGCCAACAGGCGCACTCGACTCGAAAAGTGCCAACGATTTATTACAACGTTTAGAAGATATGAACAAGTCTTTTGATACAACGATTATTATGGTTACACACGATCCCGTAGCAGCAAGTTTTGCAGAGCGTGTCATTATGCTAAAAGATGGACAAATTCATTCACAACTTTATCAGGAAGGACGTTCTAAACAGGCCTTTTATGAAGACATCGTACATCTTCAATCTGTATTAGGTGGTGTGTCAAATGACATTTAACCATATCGTTTTAAAAAATTTACGTCAAAATATAAAACATTATGCGATGTATTTATTTTCATTATTTTTTAGCATCGTCTTATATTTCAGTTTTACCACTTTACAGTTCACTAAAGGTATAAACAATGACGATTCTATGGCAATTATTAAGAAAGGTGCTTTTGTAGGGTCAATCTTTTTATTCATCATTATCGTCATCTTTTTAATGTATGCCAATCATTTATTCGTGAAACGTCGTACACGTGAATTTGCGCTATATCAGTTGATTGGTTTAACACGACAAAACATTTTGAAAATGTTAGCACTTGAACAAATGATTGTATTTTTAATCACGGGTGTTGTCGGCGTATTATGTGGCATTGCAGGTGCACAATTATTATTATCAATTGTTTCCAAAGTCATGTCGTTATCGATTAACTTATCGATACATTTCGAACCTATGGCATTAGTATTAACCGTTTTTATGTTAGCAATTGCATACGCGTTGATTTTATTTCAAAGTGCATTGTTTCTAAAAAGACGCAGTATCTTATCAATGATGAAAGATTCAATTAAAACAGATGCCACAAATGCAAAAGTAACTGTTTTAGAGGTTATTTCAGGCATATTAGGTATTGGTATGATTGCGTTAGGTTACTATATGGCAACAGAAATGTTTGGTACATTCAAAGCACTAACTATGGCAATGGCATCACCGTTTATCATTTTATTTTTAACAGTTGCAGGGGCGTATTTATTTTTCAGAAGTTCTGTGTCACTTATTTTTAAAACATTGAAAAAATCAAAAAATGGACGCGTATCTATTACAGATGTTGTATTTACATCTTCTATTATGTACCGAATGAAGAAAAATGCCATGTCTTTAACGATCATTGCAATTATTTCTGCAGTAACTGTAACTGTATTGTGTTTCGCGGCATTATCGAAATCAAACACGAATCAAACGCTCGACTCTATGGCACCAAATGAATTTAACATTGTCGCCTCTCAAGATGCGCAACAATTTGAATCTAAACTAAGCCAACAACATATTACATTTACTAAAAATTATTATGAAACTATCACTGTAAATAATGTTAAAGATCAGGTTATTACTTTGGAAAATGGTAGCGATTCAGGTCGCACAAATTCTATTTTAAGTGCAAATACAAAGTTAAATGGGAATGATGCAATCATTACAAATACAAAATCACTTCCTAACATTATTAAAATTCATTTAAACAAAGATTTAGTAGTAAAAGGTACTAAGAATGAAACTTTCCGTGTTACACAAGAAGACAAAAGTAAGGTTTATCCTTTAAATCTAAGCTTCAACTCACCTGTCGTCGAAGTAAGTCCTGCAAAGTATCAGCAGTTGAAAACACAAAATAACGTTCATACTTTTTATGGATATGATATTAAACAAACATCACAAAAGAAAAAAGCTCAAGCAATTGCAAAACAGCTTGGAGACAAAGTCATCACTTATGATGAAATGAAAAAAGAGGTCGATGCTACTAACGGTATTTTAATATTTGTGACATCATTTTTAGGGTTAGCATTTTTAGTCGCAGCAGGATGTATTATTTATATTAAACAAATGGATGAAACCGAGGATGAATTAAGCAATTTTAGAGTATTAAAACGTATAGGCTTTACTCATACCGATATGCTTAAAGGGCTCTTATTAAAAATTACATTTAACTTTGGTTTACCTTTATTAATTGCCATATTACATGCTTTATTTGCAGCCATTGCTTTTATGAAGCTGATGGGTAATATTTCGTTTATGCCGGTGATTATTGTCATCGTTATATATACACTTATTTATATTGTTTTCGCATTGATTGCTTTTGTTCACTCAAACATGTTGATTAAGAAAACTATTTAACACATTGTGATTTTTCTTTTGGAAATGCAGTGTAACTATTACTTTGATTTAAGAAAAGGAGAGATTAAACCATGAAATTTAAAGAATTAGTAAAACAATCATATGAGGATTTGAAAAATTTGACTGTAACTTGGTATAACGTTATTGCTTTAGCAATAATTGTTATTGTCTTAAGCTCAGTTACTACACCATTTATAGGTATTCCAGCTGGTTTATTAGGTGGCGCTTATTATTTAAAACGCCGCGAAGAAAAAGGCAAATAAACGCATTACATCAGTATATAACATTGCTATGACCTTTCAAGTCAGGTTTTAATATCAACAAGTAGCGTTTATCGTTGCTTGTTTTTTTATTGATTACTTATAAAATCATCATGTTTAAACGATATGTTACTTTGAAAACAACTATATGCCATAAAAGACTAAAATTTATTTATTTTTATAAACCCCTTTAAATCAACGTTTCTAAGGTTTTTAAAAATCTTTTTTAATTTATTTTAAAAAAACACTGTACATTATGCCAATATGAGCGTATAGTTGGTCTTACGTAATAAAAGCTCGTGAATTAAATTGTAGTGTATTTGTTTAGAATATCCTCTTTTTTAGTTATGAATTTGTTACAAATATTAAGTGCAAAAGCACACGGAGGTTTTCTATATGAATAACGGTACAGTAAAATGGTTTAACGCAGAAAAAGGTTTTGGTTTCATCGAACAAGAAAATGGCGGAGACGTATTCGTACATTTCTCAGGTATCGCTAGCGATGGCTACAAAACTTTAGAAGAAGGTCAAAAAGTTACTTTCGAAATTACTGAAGGTCAACGTGGAGACCAAGCAGTTAACGTACAAACTGTTTAATCTTACAAAATAAAACGACTCATTATAAATGAATCGCTTTGATTACCAACAAGGTTTAGAATCTTGTTGGTATTTTTTTATGCTATTTCGGATAATACAAATAATATGAGACGATACGACGATGATTTATAAAAACTTAATTGCCAGATACATACTAATCAAAGCTATAAGAATGAATGCACCAACTACTGATATAACAGAAAGTACATTTGTCATCGTATTTCTAGCTTTAGTCGTTTGTACTTCACTAGGATCTTTTCCATTCATAAAAGCAACAATTCGATCGTAGTTGTCCATTTTATGCACTTTTTTTAAATCTTCTATTTTCATAGATGCATAAAAACCTATTCCCATAATGATTGCTACCGTTATACCCCAAGCCCAATTCCAATAAACAACTAAAGGTCCCGTTAAAATTGCAGCTAATGTCAGAAAAATAAGCATCACATACGTCCATAAGTTAAGACTTCGTTGCACTTTAACATCTGGCACAAATGGAATAGTTCCTTTTACTAAATCATCTAAAGTTACATTAAATAAATCACACATCATTAATAAGTTATGTATGTCCGGTAAGCTTTTGTTATTTTCCCAATTAGAAATACTCTGCCTAGATACATATAGTTTTTCAGCAAGATATTCTTGTGAATAACCATCTCGTTCCCGATACTTTTTAATTTGTTTACTCAGATTCAATTACATACGCCTCCATTCAATTAGTGCAATCATTACATTCAGACTATCAGATAAACTTAATTAAAGTCACCTTTATGATTGACTAAATGTTTTGACATACGATAGCATCAGGGTTTGAAGACTCCCTCAAGACGTACCTGTATGATTACGCGCTTGTAATTTTCTCAATGACAACTTAAATTTCATTTATTATTGATGCAACTTTTCAATGCTATTCAATACTTGCGAAGTTAGTACTATAAAAGAGACTACGTTCACACTATTTACTATTCGATTTCCCAGCTTTCCAACTATGTTTTTCTAATCTTTTTTGTGCTATAAATTCTACCGCTTCGAAAATACATACCGCACTGATAAACCAACTTAAAAAACCAACTATAATACTAAGCAACCACATGTGCGTCATATGTAACATCATCCATGTAACTAAAATACATACTAATACCCCTGTCATGCCAAACACTGCGCCACGACTTACATGCACAGCAACTTTATCGCCATATTGCATTCCTGTAATAAACATAGATACTAAAAATACTGCTGGAAACGTTGCAAATATACCACCAAATTCTTTCCAAGGTAGTGTTACGGACACAATATAACTTAGTAATACTGCAAATCCCCCTACAAAAAATTTCATTAATGTTAATTTCATGATGTTCTGCCTCCAATAATTTATTACTTATTAGCTGAATACAACTATTTATCACGCATTTTCCAAACTATAAATGTCTAATACCGAATATCGCTAGGGAGATAATAAACCAACAAACAACTGTAAAAATCGTTCCTTTTTGATAACCTTTGTGTTTAATGTAGAGAGATGTCAAAAATACAGTTAAAATACAAGAGAGAATACCTACTATTGCTCCTGTGCTAAGATTCATCGACATCTCCACTAATTGCGTACCACGATGATCCAAAGCTAATGCGATAATAGCCGCAAGAAAGACTGCCGGCATTGTTGCAATAATCCCTCCTAACTTACCGCCTACTTTATCAGCAATAATCGATGCTAGTGCGACAGCGATACCACCAATAACAAAATGAAGAATTGCACTTCCAATCGAAAACATCTTCAACGTACCTTTCTATAATAAATTCAATACGAAACGTATCATTCACACAAAGTGAAAAACTTAAATTTCACACTGTAAAGGTAACTAAAGCGATGTTCATAAAGCTTTCATGATACTTTCATTAACTATCAATAAATGTTTTTATATGATGATAAATCCAATTCAAATTATTAATATTTATCATTAACTGTAATTTTTAAATTAACATACAAATATGAATTTTTATGTTTCACGTAAAACAAAAAGACAAAGCTGTTATAATCTTAGCTTTGCCTTTTGCGTGTTAGTAACCATGATACGACATCCTATCTTACTACTAACGTTTATATATTCGAATTTTTATTTCATAATAATCTTCATGATCTTTATCTTTATGTTCAACGTGTAATCCTGTTTGTTGTATTGCTTGGATACTTTTGCCTACCTCATCTCGTGCTTGAGTGACATCTTGTGCAAAACGAAGATTTTGTGCTTTGACTTTTTCGGGTCCCGTTTTCTGGCGTACTCTATCTTCAGTCTGTTTCACATTTAATTTTTGTGCAATGACTTGTTCAATCAACGCTTCTTGTTCGCTATCGGACAATGATAATACCGCCCTAGCATGACGTTCAGTAATTTTACCTTCTCTTAAGCGAAGCAACACTTTCGGCGCAAGCTTCAATAAGCGTAGTTTATTAGCTATAAAACTTTGGCTTTTACCTAAGCTTTTTGCTAATTCAATTTGCGTTGTATCACCAATTTCCAATAACTTCTTATAGGCTTCTGCTTCTTCAACAACAGACAAATTTTCTCTTTGAATATTCTCAATTAAAGCTACAACCGCCGTCTCCTCATCATCCATATCACGAATAATAACGTCTGCTTGAGGTAAATTTAGTGATTGTATTGCTCTAAATCGACGTTCTCCAGCAATAATTTCAAACATGTCCTCTTCAATCGGTCTAACAACTATAGGTTGTAATAAACCATGTTCATGAATCGATTCAGCAAGTTCTTTTATTTTATTTGGCTCAAATACTTGTCTAGGTTGATAACGGTTTGGAACGATACGTTCAATTTGAATGGATTCAACATTACTATTGCGATCTTCTTCAATTTGTCCAATGATGTCATCTTTATTTTTCAAACCAAATAATTTTGAAAAAGGTTTTTTCATTATCCATTCGCTCCTTTTATGTTAGTTGTAAAGGATTCTGCATTATTTTTCAAGTAAAGGAGTCTTATTAGGCGTCCCAGGTTTTCTTGGATACTTTTTAGGTGTTTGTCTTTTTTTATCAATAACGAACATTTGACGCTCTCCAGCATCCTCAGGTAATTCAAAAGTATGCGTTTCAGTAACATTACCACCTAAAACACCAATCGCAAATTGTGCTTCTTCTAATTCTTCTTCACCCTTAGATGATTTCAATGCTACAAACTGTCCACCTTTTTTTACAAGCGGTAAGCAAAGCTCACTTAATACCGATAATCTAGCTACAGCTCTTGCAGTAACAATATCATAAGACTCCCTATAGACACCTTTGCCAAATGTTTCTGCTCTGTCATGAATAAAGCTTACATCTTCTAAATACAATTCTGACGCCAGATGATTTAAAAATTGAATACGCTTATTTAAAGAATCTACAATAGTCACTTTTAACTGCGGAAACATAATTTTTAATGGAATACTTGGAAAACCAGCTCCAGCGCCTACATCGCATAAACTTAAAGGCTGATTAAAGTCAAAGTAAAAGCTAGGTGCTATGGAATCATAAAAGTGTTTCAAATACACATCATGTTCATCCGTAATACTTGTTAAATTCATCTTTTCATTCCATTCAACAAGTAAACGATAATACGTTTGAAACTGCTGCTTCTGAGTTTCATTTAATTCAATATGATGTTCTTTTAATTGTTCTGCTAACCATTCTACAGTCATTAGTCACTCACCCTTTGGAGTTTACCTTGTTCTAAGTAAATTAATAATATAGATATATCGGCTGGATTTACACCTGAAATTCTAGAAGCTTGTGCAATATTTAAAGGTTTTACTTCAGATAATTTTTCACGCGCTTCTGTCGCCAAACTATCGATCTTGCTATAATCTAAATCTTCTGGAATTTTTTTCTCTTCCATACGTTTAACTTTTTCGACTTGTTGTAGAGATTTATTGATATAGCCTTCATATTTCGTTTGTATTTCTACTTGTTCTTCAACATCTGCACTCAATTGATGTTCTTCTTCTAAAATTTCTAAGATGATATCATAAGTCATTTCCGGTCTGCGTAATAAATCGATAGCTAAAATACCATCTTTTAAGCGAGAACCACCATGTTGTTCAATAATCGCTTGCGTATGTTCGTTTGGTTTAATACGAATATCTGATAAACGCTTAATTTCCGCATCAATTTGCTGACGTTTTTCATTAAAACGTGCATATCGTTCTTCAGAAATCATACCTAGCTCATAGCCCATATCTGTTAGTCTTAAATCTGCATTATCATGACGTAATAGTAAACGATACTCTGCGCGTGAAGTTAATAATCGATAAGGTTCATTAGTACCTTTAGTTACTAGGTCATCGATTAATACACCAATATATGCATCTGAACGACTCAATATTTTTTCACCAGTGCCTAAAACTTTACCAGCTGCATTTATACCTGCCATTAAACCTTGGCCGGCCGCTTCTTCATATCCAGATGTACCATTAATTTGACCTGCTGTATATAGATTTTTAATCATTTTCGTTTCAAGTGTAGGCCATAATTGAGTAGGTACAATCGCATCGTATTCAATTGCGTAGCCAGCACGCATCATATCCGCCTTTTCAAGACCAGGGATTGTCTCAAGCATTTGGCGTTGCACATGTTCAGGAAGACTCGTAGACAACCCTTGAACATATACTTCATTTGTGTTGCGACCTTCAGGCTCTAAGAAAAGTTGATGTCGTGGTTTATCGTTGAATCGCACAAATTTATCCTCAATTGATGGACAATAACGTGGCCCTGTTCCTTTAATCATACCTGAATACATGGCAGATAAATGTAAATTATCATCAATAACTTTATGTGTTTCTGCATTAGTATATGTTAACCAACATGGTAATTGATCTAAAATATATTCTGTAGTTTCAAAGCTAAACGCACGTCCTACATCATCACCAGGTTGGATTTCAGTCTTCGAATAATCAATCGTCTTCGAATTAACACGTGGCGGTGTACCCGTTTTAAAACGAACAATATCAAATCCAAGCCCTCTCAAATTATCCGACAATGTAATAGATGGTAATTGATGGTTTGGACCACTTGAATATTTCATATTACCTAAGATGATTTCGCCACGTAAAAATGTCCCTGTTGTGATGATAACTGCTTTAGAATGATATTCTGTACCAATATTTGTACGTACACCTTTAACTTCATCATTTTCTATAATTAATTCATCTACCATACCTTGCATGATGTGAAGATTTTCTTCATCCTCAATCACACGCTTCATTTCTTGTTGATAAAGAACTTTATCTGCTTGCGCTCTTAACGCTCTTACAGCTGGACCTTTACCTGTATTTAACATTCTCATTTGAATGTGCGTTTTGTCGATTGTTTTCGCCATTTGGCCACCTAAAGCATCAATTTCACGTACTACGATTCCTTTAGCTGGTCCACCTACAGATGGGTTACATGGCATAAATGCTATATTATCTAAGTTAATTGTTAACATTAACGTCTTAGCACCGCGTCTTGCTGATGCTAAACCTGCTTCAACACCTGCATGTCCAGCACCTATTACGATTACATCATATTCTTGCACCACAATATAAACCTCCTTATTTGATATCTTACTAGCCTTTCTTTAGACATCATACCGTCTAAATCACTTATCTATTTACCTAAACAGAATTGGCTGAATAACTGGTCGATAAGTTCATCGCTTGCAGTTTCACCAATAATTTCTCCTAATATTTCCCAAGTTCTAGTTAAATCAATTTGTACCATATCCATAGGCACACCAGATTCTGCTGCATCAATCGCATCTTGTATCGTTTGTCTTGCTTGTTTCAATAATGAAATGTGTCTTGAATTAGAAACATATGTCATATCTTGATTTTGTACTTCTCCACCAAAGAACAAATCACGAATTTGAATTTCTAATTCATCAATACCTTCTTGCTTTAGCATTGATGTTTGAATTAAAGGCGTAGTACCTATCATCTCTTTAACTTCATCAATGTTTATGTTTTGTTCTAAATCCATTTTATTAACAATTACGATAACATCTTCATTTTTTACAACTTCATATAATGTGTAATCTTCTTGCGTTAACGCCTCGTTATTGTTTAATACAAATAAAATTAAGTCCGCTTGACTTAACGCTTTTCTAGAACGTTCAACACCGATTTTTTCAACAATGTCTTCTGTCTCTCGGATACCAGCAGTATCAACTAATCTTAACGGCACGCCACGAACATTAACGTATTCTTCTAAGACGTCTCTAGTCGTACCTGCCACCTCTGTAACGATTGCTTTATTATCTTGTATTAAGTTATTTAACATAGAAGATTTACCTACATTTGGCTTACCAACAATTACTGTAGACAAACCTTCTCGCATAATTTTTCCTTGTGCACCAGTATCTAATAAGCGATTAATTTCTTGTTTAATTTCTTTAGATTGCTCTAAAAGAAATTCTGTTGTCGCATCTTCGACATCATCGTACTCTGGGTAATCAATATTCACTTCTACTTGAGCGAGTATTTCTAATATAGATTGACGTTGTTTCTTGATTAAGTCACTAAGTCGACCTTCAATTTGATTCATTGCAACCTTAGAAGCACGATCTGTTTTCGAACGTATAAAGTCCATAACTGCTTCGGCTTGAGATAAATCGATACGACCATTTAAAAAGGCACGCTTCGTAAATTCACCAGGTTCAGCTATCCTAGCACCATGTGTCATAGTAAGTTCTAATACTCTATTTATAGTCAAAATACCACCATGACAATTAATTTCAATGATATCTTCTCTAGTAAATGTTTTCGGTGCTCTTAATACAGAAACCATAACTTCTTCAACTACTTCTTTAGTATCTGGATCAATAATATGACCATAGTTAATTGTATGAGAAGGTACATCTTTTAATAGATGCTTTCCTTTATATAACTTGTCCGCTATTTCAACAGCTTGTGGCCCAGATAATCGAACAATACCTATCGCTCCTTCACCCATTGGTGTTGAAATACTTGTAATTGTATCTAAATCCATATTACTACTCGCCTCCTTTAATGACGTATCATTTATTTGAAATTCTTTTATTTTTGTTCGCTTCAGAATACTGAAAAAAGTTGAAATACACGGTAAGGTAGCCTTACGTTTGTCTGACGTTATACTTCGGTGAGTCTTATTTGTACTTACCTTCTCCCCTACCCCATCTTAATTAATCTTTTTATTAAAAACTTTAGCAATTTTAAGCACGTGTTCAAGACTACTCTGAATTTGTAAAGTTGTCATATCTTTTGCTGGTTGCCTCGCTATTACAATAATATCTTTTGCCAATATGTGTGATTTGTGTACTTTGAAATTTTCACGAATTGCTCTTTTAATCTTGTTTCTCAGTACTGCATTGCCTAGTTTTTTTGACACACTAATACCTAAGCGAAAATGGTCTATTTCTTTATTATTATAAGTGTATACAACAAATTGCCTATTGGCTACAGAATGACCTTTTTTATATATTTTCTGAAAATCTGCATTTTTTTTAATTCGGTAAGTTTTCTCCACTAACATCACTCGCTTATTTATCGTTTTTTATTTAAAGCTATATTTAAACATCTATTGAGCTTAACGCAAAAATTCTATTTATTCTTAATTTAAACGAAAAAAAAGATCACTGATGAGTCAGTGATCTTATGCAGATAAAACTTTACGGCCTTTACGACGACGGCGCGCTAAAACTTTACGGCCATTTTTTGTGCTCATGCGTTTTCTGAAACCATGAACTTTACTATGTTTACGTTTATTTGGTTGATAAGTACGTTTTACCATGCAAAACACCTCCATCTTTATACAGTTATCTAATATACCAGATTATGCAGACTCTGATCACTTTAATAGATAAGATTTTGCGTTTCTTAGATTAAAATTCTCGTTTTAGCTCATTGATTATCTAGTCATAATTCAAGCAACTACTACAATATAACAAAATCCTTTTTATAACGCAAGTTCATTTTATACTACTGCTCAATTTTTTTACTTTTAT